>SIBJ01000032.1 GCA_009695195.1 Pedosphaera sp. | reverse complement strand
AGGGTGAGCGGGTGCTGGCGGTATTTTTGGACTGCGGTGGCAAGTCGGACGCGACACCGCTTTCGAGCGAACGGGGCGGGTGGCTCATTGCCCTCGCCGTCGTCGGGGCCAAAGCGGTGTCGCGTCCGACTTGCCACCGCAGTCCATAATGCCCTCACCCGTTTTTAATCACACCCGGTGACAGCCCCCGGCGTTGCGAGCGGCGCGAATCGGGCCGGGCGCCGGCCCGGTTCACCGCCGGAATTGCGATTCACTTGATCCAACAGCCGGCGCGCTTCGGCGAGGCCCGAATGACCGACTTGCAAAACGGGCACGCCGTTTTCGTGTTGGATCTGCGCGAGGCTGATCTGGCCGAGCACGAGCACGTCCACCTTCTTCGCGGGCCTGTCCATCTCGCGATGCACGAGTTCGTTGTGCTTTTCGATTTCGCCTTTCAGCAGATGCTGTAAAGCTTTTTCGTTCACGACGATCTGGGTCTTGATCGCAATACCGGCCGCCTGCGCGGCGATTTCGAGCTGGCGTTTCGTCGCCGCCGGACTCGTCGGCACGGTGGCAATGATGCCGAAGCGGCGACCGAGTTTCACCGCTTCGCGCGCCATGGGTTCGTCAATGTTGAACACGGGGATGGACGCATACTGCCGCGTCAGGCGCGTGCCTTCACCGACCGTCGTGCAACTGCACATGACCGCGTCCGCGCCCATCGCCTCCGCCGCCATCACGTAGAATTGGATGCGCTTGATGACTGCCGGCGTCGCGCCGTGATGCGCGATGGATTCAGCGAGCAGCGAGTCGTCCATGAGATTGACGACCTCGACATCGGGATTGCGCGCGAGCCACGGCCTCACGAACGGCGCGTTGACGGATTTTTCATACCAACTGACCGTGTGGATGAGGGCGAGCTTTTTGGTTTTCATGGCGCGGAAATGGAAGGTCAGGTTGCGGCCAGCAGTTCCGGTTGGGCGCAGGCGGCGAGCGGTTTCAAGCAGGTGACTTCCCTGGGCACATCCAACGCTCTGGGAAACATCTCCTCGGGTTTCCCGCCGGGCGCCGGCGCGGCGCGAATCATGAAGTCGTTCTTCATAGGCTGCCTTAAACTGGAAAGAATTTACTCCGGTTCGTTGAGGCGACCTAGGGAAGCACTGATTTAATCGGAGTTAGTAATTTTGCCTGAACTTCAGTTTTTCAAATGTCGCTCAGGATGTCGCAGGAACGATTTTAATTTCAAGGGAAGGTGATTTCGACAGTCAAAACTGAATCGAATTTTCTGGATGCGGAATAAATCAGTGCTTCCCTAGCAGGAATCAACAAAGTAATCGGACGAAACTCCGTCAGCCGCGCCAACAAACGCCGGCAAACCCGTGGAGTATTATCCAATTATTTCATTGGTTCCTACAAGGCAATGGCATCCAGCCGTAGTCATAGTAGGCATCATGTCCGTTACTTCACAGTCCGGGTGCCGTCTGCCGCGGAAGCGGTCGGATTCTCCGGACTTTGCCGAGTGTGTCCAGCGTGGTGCCGCGGGCAGGGCCTTCACGTTGATTGAACTCCTGGTCGTCATCGCCATCATTGCCATTCTAGCCGCGATGTTGCTGCCAGCCTTGAGTAAGGCAAAATTCCGCGCCAAAGTCATCAATTGCACGTCGAATTATCGGCAATGGGGCGTCGTTGCGAACCTGTACGCGGGCGGTAGCCGGGATTACCTCCCCTCGTTTCCGCTTATCCCGGCACCCCATCGGGATATCATCTCAAGGAAGTACTGGTGGACGGCGCCGCGGTCTGGACGCAGGACGGCGCCGACGGTCGTCCGTGGTGGCACGACGTGGACGTGGACGTGCCCGCTCAAGCGCGCGGCAAAAAACGGGTGACGATTTCCTTCCGCCTGACCGAACGGCAAGGCGTGAGTGATTTTGCCCTTATCTGGAGTCTGCGGGATTTGCGCGCCGAGGGTCTGCGCCTGGAATCGGATTTCACCCAGCCGGAAAAGTGGAAGGTGGCGAAGCAAGGCCCGTTCACCACGGGCTTCGGCAACGAACAGCCGCCGGGCAAGGGCGGCTTTCATATTCCGTTGATCGTGATGACCGCGGCCCAGGCAGGAGAGTTCAAAGGACGACATGGGGAACCCAATTCACCGGAGCGCATCGCTGAATGGGTGCGGTTCTCACTCGACGCGCAGCGCGCCGGCCTTTGCGAGGGCGTCGTCACTTACGCCCTGGACAAGAGCACGAACAATCCTTACTTCGACGCGGTCCGCAAGGAGTCCTTGCGTTTTGGCAAGCCCCGCGACTGACGAAGAACCGGAGTGGCGCGACCGGCATCTGGCCGTGGCAGTAGCGTCACGTCTCGTGCGGGAGACGACCACGGAGATTCTTCACCGACAACCGCACCCACTGCGCATCGAGCGCGACGTCGCGGTCGCGATTGTTTTCCGAAGGCGTCCAGGTTTCCACGAACAAATGCGGCACGGGCTTCCGCTCGAAAATCATCCGCAAACAGCCGTCGAGATCGAGATCGCCTTCGCCGAGCGGCGCACCCACGACGGCGAAGCTGATCATCGAGCCGACGACGCGATAATCTTTCAGGTGATAGCAATACGCGCGTTCACGGAGCAGGCGCAGTACTTCGAGCGACGGCTCGAAACTTCGCAGCGAATTCGCCGTGTCCACGCAAAAGCCGACGACCTCGGCGGGATAAGGCGACGCCAGTTCGACGAGCAGCGTCGAGGAACTGTCGAAATGGTTCTCGATGGCTAGACGCAGCCCGGCGCGTTGCAGTTTCGGGACGATGTCAGCCAGCAGGCGCGTGGCGTTTTCGCGCGTGGCGTGCTCGTGATGGTCCGGGTCTTCCATCACGATACGAAGTTGGTTGCAGGCGAGTTCCTGCGCGAGCGCGATGTAGCGCTCGACTATCTCTGGTTTCAGCGCCTTGCAACCGAGTTGAATCTCCACGCCGAGATCGGCGGCGCACTTCAACGCCTCACGCCACTCCGCCTTCGAGACTTCAAGCGGGCGGGTGTTTTCGCAAATCTGGAGCCGCTCCACGCCGGCCTCCCGCGCCTGACGGATCATCTCGACGAACGTCGGCGTGTTCGCCGGGTCGAGGAACGCGTAACGAAATCCAAAACTGGTCGTGCCGATTTTTATTTTGATTTTTCTGAAGCCGCTTCCATCACAACGCGAAAGCCGAAGACCACCGACGCGTTGTGCGGTGTGTAGGAATACCGCGCGGCGGAACGAACGTAGCGCGGGCCGCTGCCGTATTTGCCGCCGCGAATAACCCGGTCCGCACCGTCGCCCGGGCCGGCCGGATCGGTCGCCGGGCCGCCGGGATACTTGCCGTACCAGTCCGAGCACCACTGATACGCGTTGCCGTGCATATCGTAGAGGCCCTACGCGTTGGGTTTGAAGGTGCGCACGGGGGTCGGTTCGTGCCGGTAGATTCCAGGTTGCCCGCCGGGATAAACGAATTTGCCGTCGAAGTTCGCCTGATCGGTCGTGATGAGCACGCCAGTGTTGAACGGCGTGGTCGTGCCCGCTCGGCAGCGCGGGGAACGGTTCGGGCACGATGTTGGTATTCTTGATTTCGCCGTCCCACTTGCCCCACTTGCGAACCAGTCGCCAGTTCTCCGCCGTCGTTTGTGGTTTGTCGAAAAAGAAATTGTCGGCCAGAAACATTTTGGTCCGGAACGTCTGGACGCTGAAGCCGAACTCGCGCACGGCGACGCTGGTCGAGGGGCCGGGCTTGAAATAATTCCCGACGTAATTGAGGCGCGTTCGTTCCAGCCCGCTGTAGCCGGAGGTTGCGCCCCAGTCATAGACGACGTTATTGCGGAAATCGAGGAGCACGCCCGGTGTGTCCTCGTAGCCTCCGGGGCGGGGGTTGCGCGCGTTGTTGTGCGCATAGACACTGTGATGAATGCTGAGCGCGCCGCCATCCGTCCGCAGCAGCGACCCGTGCCCGTGCTCGCCCTTGGGATGAAAACTGCGGTTGAGGCCCTCGTAAATCAGACACCACTGCACGGTCACGTTGCGCACACCGGGGCCGTGCAACGTGCAGTTCTCGTCCATGGACCAACTGATCGAGCAATGATCGAGAATGACATCGTGCGTGCTGGAAACGTCAAGCGTGCCGAGTTCGGCGCGCGCTTCATCGCCCAGCCGGAAGCGGACGTGACGAATGATGACGTCGTGCGCTTCGACGCGCGTCGTGTAGCGCGCGATGCAAATGCCGTCGCCCGGTACGGTCTGGCCGGCGATGGTGAGGAAGGGTTCGCGCACGACGAGGACCGATTTCAGAAAAATCGTGCCGGAAGTTTTGAAAAGGATTTGGCGCGGACCTTTCGTGGCGATGACCTGGCGCAGACTGCCGGGGATGGGCGCTTCGCCTTTCGAGGGATCATAGTCCTCCAGCGTGGTGACGAAGAGAACCTTGCCGCCGCGCCCACCGGGTGTGAACGAGCCGAAGCCCTCTGCGCCGGGAAATGCGGGGAGATATTTTCCCGCGCCATCAACCGTTTGAACAAGGCAGACCGCGAGTGCCATTGAGGCAAGCCGCAGGGCCCGGGAGAATTTTCTGTCGCTCATTGTGGTTGTCTTGCCGCCGCAGTGACGACCGGCTCCGTCGTTGTCACCGCACGAAGCGATTCTGTGCGGCGGGAAAATTCCTGCCTAGCAAGAAATGATTCAAAACTGAGACGAAATTCCCGCCGCCAGGCGAGCGCCGGGGAATCTTCCCGGCGACCCGCGTGGGCCGCGCAGAAGTTCGTCCAACTTTTCGATGATTTCCTACTATGCCAGCCAGGAACTGAAATCTACTCTCGGCCCCGCGGTGCGTGTCGCCGCGATCAAACAACATGCCCAATATCCAAACCGTGAGCCGAGTGTTGAGGACTGCCCTTTCGCATTTCGGACGACTCGTCTGTGCCGCTGGATTGCTGGCCGCCTGCGGCTGCGCCTCCGACGCCAACCGGAATGGCCGCACGGCGGCGGATTATTCCGTCGCGGGAAATCTCAAGAAGTGGCAGGCCGTCGCGATCGCCTTCCACGGCCCGACTTCGGACGCGGCGGACAGCCAACCGAATCCCTTTCTCGACTATCGCCTTCAAGTCGTCTTCCACGGACCCAATGGAAAAAAGTATGATGTCCCCGGCTTTTTTGACGGCGACGGCCAGGGCGGTCGCGCGGGAACTGTCTGGCGCGTGCTCTTCTCGCCGGACGAAACCGGGCGCTGGCAGTTCAAGGCTTCGTTCCGCAAAGGGCCGCAAGTCGCGGTGAGTCTCGACGCGAACGCTGGCGAGCCGGTTGCCTTCGATGGAGCGCAAGGAAGTTTTGTCGTCAAGCTGCAGAACCCGAACGCGCCCGGTTATTTGAAATGGGGCCGGCTCGAATACGTCGGAAAGTTCTACCTGAAATTCCGCGACGGCCCTTACTGGCTCAAGGGCGGCACGGACGAGCCGGAGGATTTTCTCGGCTACGTTGGCTTCACGAACACACCCAAGGCGACGCATCGCTTCACGAATCACGTCCAGGACTGGCGGCCTGGCGATCCGGATTGGGACGGCGGCAAAGGGAAGGCGATCATCGGCGCGCTGAATTATCTCTCGTCGCAGCACATGAACAACCTCTACTTCCTGCCGATGAACATCGGCGGCGATGGCAAAAACGCCTGGCCGTATCTAGGGCCGATCAATCCCAAAGGCGCGGCGACGAATGACAATCTGCATTTCGACCTCGCGAAGTTGCGGCAGTGGGAAACCGTTCTCGATCACGCGCAGCGCCGCTCGATCTTCCTGCACTTCGTCCTCAACGAAGCCGAAGCGCCGAACAAAAAGGAACTCGACGACGGCACGCTCGGCGTGGAACGGAAAATTTATTACCGCGAACTCATCGCGCGCTTCGGGCATCACCTCGCGTTGCAATGGAATCTTTGCGAAGAATACGATCTGGATTTCAAGCTCGAGCCGGACGTGGTCAAGAGTTTCGCCGAATACATCCAGGCCGTTGACCCGTACGATCATCCGATCACCGTGCATCAGGCGGGCAAACCGCAGAAAACTTGGATCCCGTTCCTCGGCTTCCGCCCGTTCACCGTCACGTCGTTCCAGACGCGCGACATGTCGGTGGTGGAATTCTGGCGCAAAGCTTCGCGCGCCGCCGGCTGGCCGCAGGTCGTCCACATGGATGAAGTTTTCCCCGACAACGCGAGCGCCGCGACCGCCGACCGGCATCGCCGCGAATACACCTGGCCGATTTATCTATCCGGCGGCGATCTCGAGTGCATTCTCGACGAGCTCATCAAGACCGACGATTACCGCAAATACGAAACCGTCTGGAGCTACACCTGGTTCGCGCGAAAATTCCTGGAGGAAAACCTGCCGTTCTGGGAAATGGAGCCGATGGACCACCTGCTCACCGGCGCGGAGACGTTTCAGGGGAAACACAATCTCGTTACCGGACAGGTGTTCGCCAAGCCCGGAGAGGTTTATGCGATCTACGTTCCCGACGGCAGCAGCCCGGGCACGCTCGATCTCTCAGCGGCACGAGGGAAGTTTGTTCAACGCTGGTACAATCCGCGCACCGGCGAGTTTGACTCCTCGAGCAAAATAATCGAAGGCGGTAAAATGGTCGCCCTTGGGTCATCACCCTCGGAGGTCGCCGAGGATTGGGCGATCCTCATCTCGCGAACCAAGCGTGACCTTTGGTAACGTCGCTCTAGTTTGAACCCATCGGTACTCCTGCGGCTGCCGCCCGCCGTACGAACCCTTCAAAATCCCACTCGCCCGACTTGCCCGTCTGGCGCGTGATGACAAGGTCCAGGCTCGGAATGAAACATATCATTTGTCCGCCGGAGCCGGGTTTGTAGCGCGCGTCCAACGGAATGTCCTTGCCCTTGTCGCCGCCTTCGAGCGCGGGCAGTTCCCAGCCGTGCGACCACGAACGCGCGTCGCGGCCAAAACTCTTCTTCGTCACGCCGGTGACGGTATGCGTGGGCGCGGCGGTCTGCTCCACGAACCATTTGGGGATGACTTGCTCTTTGCCCCAGCGCCCGTCGCGCAACATGCAGTAGGCAATGCGGGCCAGCGCGCGCGCGGGCAGGCCCATCGAGTGCGACGCGTGATCGCCATGCTGCGCGTCGCCTTTGAGGATATCAAACCACCAACGCTCGACGCCCAGCGGCTTGAGCAAATGCTCGATGCAGTATTGATCGTACGGTTTGCCCGTAACGTTCTCACAAACCAAAGCGGCGTGGTAGAGCGCGTGCGTGGAGTATTCGAGCGTCGTGCCGGGATCAAAAAACAATTTCGCCGTCTTGCGGTCGCCGCCGTGGCCCATGACGTATTCGAGGGTTTGCTTGTTGGCGATGCCGTAGCCTTCCGGCGTGATGCCGGAGGTGTGATTGAGAAGTTGTTTCACCTTGATCTGCGCCTTGCCTGGATCGCTCAACGGCTGCGCCCACGGAATGAAATCAAACGCCGGATCCTCAAACGACATCTTGCGCGGCGTGCGGCCCTGCTGACTTTCCTCGGATGCGATGGCGAGCACGGTGGCGCAAATGGCCTTGGCGCAGGACGCGACGTTCTTCGCGTTGGTGATCGAACTGTGGTCGCGCACGACTTCGAGAACGATGTAGCCATGGCGGATGACCACTGCCGCGAATGGCCGGTCATCGGATTTCAGCAACCATTGCTTCAACTCCTCGAGCTTGGCCGGGTCCATTCCGCCGAGACGGCGAATCTCATCCGGGCTTTCAAGCTTGCGCCACCCACCTTGCGATTCGGGCGGAGGGAAATAAACCGCGCGCTTCGACGCGACTTCCTGACGTTGAGCGACACCGCTTGTTGCAAGTAGCGTGAGGCAGATCGCAATAGTTCCCGCCGTTAGTCTCATCTTTTTTGTTTATCATCCGACCAGCCCGGCAGCGAGACCTGTGCGCGGTAGTTGGACTCGTTGTAGAGCGGACTATGTTTGGGTTTGTAAAGTTTGCCGGGCTTTGGATTGTCGGCCTGGGTGTAAATCCAGACTTCAAACGGATCCCACACCACGATCTCATCACGGCAATCGCCGGTCAGGTCCAGCGCCATGACGCATTGGTCCGGATGGCCGTCGGCGGGAAACGTGAAAACTTTCCGTCCCCAGCCGTCGTACCCGCCGCCGTTCTCCACGTTGGCCGAGAGAATCCAAAACTCCGGCGGCTGGCCGGTCCAGTTCACGGGCAGAAGCATGCTGCCGTGCTGGGCGGGTTCGAAGTCGTGGAAGATTTTTCCGTTCGCATCGTAGTAATTCACGATGCCCTGATTGCCCCAGAAGTTGATCGAGACGGTTTCCAGTCCAGGCATATCGGGCCGGAAATCCGCGATGGCGAGATTCTGCGCGTGGCCGACGCGATGATGCTCCAGGATTTTCCCGTGAAGGTCGGCGAACACCACGCCTTCGTCGCTGCCCGCGATGATGAGGCGCGGCTCGGCTTTCGGGTCGGGCAGCAACTTCACCACGGCCACGGAGTCGGCGTGATCCTCCAAAGTATTTTCCAGCGACCAAGGCTTGTTACCCTTCTGATCGAACACGGTGTAACCGATGAACACCTCGTCCTTGCCGTCGCCGTTCATGTCGTAGGCGAACGGATAATGGCCGGTGTTTGTGCAGTGGCCCTGCCAGAGCGGTTCAAGTTTTTCATCGAAGGCAAACACGCTTTGGTAGCGATCCTTGACCACAACGTCGCCGGAGCGCCCGATGCCGCGGATGTCGCAAAACATCATCGCGTCGCCGAGGATTTGCGGGAAGCGATTGCGCGGTGCGGTCGTGTAGGACGGCGTTTTCGGCATCGGCGCTTTGTACTTTGTTTTGCCGGTCTTGCCGTCCGCGACGATGATCTCCATGCCCTTGCAGTAAATCACTTCGTTCTTGCCGTCGCCATCAATGTCGTGAATTTGGAAACCGACGTCGTTAGTCAACTCGTCCGCCCACGCGTCCGGGTCGCCAATCTGCCAGAGCTGCTTTCCGCCCAACGTCACCGCCGTGAGACAACCCACTTCGCTGTTTGAATCTTTTGGGCCGTGATGACGCGGTTGGCAGATCAGAATATCCAACTGACCGTCGCCATCCAGATCGCCGAAGCGGAAGTTGCGACCGACACCGAAACCGTCCGTGCGGAATTTCTTCCACAACTTCGCTTGGGGCAGGCCGGCTTGGAGCTTTTTCGATTCGGCCTCAATCCGGGCGCGCTCCGCCGCGACACGCTTTTGCTCCGCCGCGCTCGCCGTCACGCGCACCTGCGTGAAGCGCGTCGGGAAATCGGCCGTGCAGGAGATGCGGCCCTGCTTGAAGGTATCATCCGTCGCGGTGAGTTTGGTTTTGCCGTTGACGACCGCCTCAATGCGATTGCCCGCGACGGAAACTTCCACGCTGACTTCGTCGCCGGGCTTCCAGCCGAACTGCGCCTCGGCCAAAACCTTTTCGTCCGGCACACGAAAATCCTTTTCGTGGTTCACGCGCTTGAGCACGGCCTTGGAATCTTGGATGCCGAGAAAATAATAACAACGGTCGTTTTGATGGCGGAAGCTGACGCCGCTGCGGCCCTTGCTGGTTTCGGGCGTGAAGCGGGCGTAAAGCGTGTAGTCGGACCAAAGAACATCGCCGGCCACGATGGTCGGGCGCGTGTGAACGAGTTTGTTTTCGCCAAGTTGCAGAAGCACGGGTTTGCCGTCGTGCCGGGCGATGCGCCACGCGCGTTGCGACGGCGCGCCGGAGGAGAAGCACGAGATGGCCCACGCACCCTCGGCGTTGATCTTCGGGAGGAAATGATATTCGAGGTGCGCGCCGACCTCGTTGCCAATGGCGCCCGAGCGCATCGTGCCGAAGCCGTCTTCGAAGAGAACGACGGAGTCCGCCGCGTGAAGCGTCGCGCAACCGGCCAGAGCAAAAATAAAGGCTGTCAGTTTCGTTATCATAAAATTCTCGGTTCAACCTGTTCGCTACAATTCCCCCTCACCCTGACCCTCTCCCCCGGGGAGAGGGAACAGCGATTGGCTGTCTTCTATTTGCCGAAGCTCATCCGGCAATCTCCCACTCACTATCTTCCAAAAGGCGGCGAACGTTTCTCCCTCTCCCCGGGGGAGAGGGCTGGGGTGAGGGCGAGCTTTCACACTCACTTCTTCCGCCGCACCACCACCACCCAATCCTTCTCCGCATCGCGCGGCGGCTTGCCCAACGCAATTTCGCTGGGGCCGGAAACGGGTTCCGCCGGAACCATTTCACCGCCGTTGCGAATGTCAAACCACGCGCGCGTGTAGTTGCCGGCGGGCAATTGCAACTTCACATCCGCGCCGCCCATGACGAACACCGCATAGACATCGTCCGCCTTCGCGAAGCACCAAGCGTTCGTAGTGTTCACGAGCTTGTCCGCCGTGTCCATCTGCGTGAACGGCAGGTGGTGATGGAAAAATTCCAGCGCGATGGCGGTGTGATCCCAGAGCTTTTCCCACGGACGCCAGTTCTCGCAAGCGATGTCGAGATGCTTCGTCGGCACGCGCGGCCAGGTGTCGTAGGCGAAAATCCATTCCACGCCCGAGCCGCCGGCCATGAGATTACCCCACAGCGCGTGGCGGATGATTTCAGCGCGCTCGGAATCCTGCACGTCCGGCGGCACACAATCGCTCGCCGGGCCGATTTCGTCCTGACACGCATACCACGGGCGGCCCGCCTGCCGCGCGAGCTTGAGAAACTTCACCGTCTCCTTGTGCGTGCGCGACGCCTTGCCGAACTGGAACGACGGCCCTTCGAGATACGGATAGCCGACGAGGTTCGTATAGACTTGATCCACCTGGCTCGGGAATGTGTGAATCACGGTCGGGTGATCGTAAGGATCGGTGTCGCGTACATACTTGGCGAAAGCCTTCTGTTGCTCGGTCGTGTTCGTATTCTCCTCGCCGAGGTTCCAGACAATCACCGGATGATGCGCAAAGCGCGCGATGAGTTCGCGATAAAAAAGTTTACGCGTCGGCCCGAGGTCGCCGCCGTCGAGTAACTGGTCGTTCTCCTGTTCCTGATGCAGCAGATGCAGCATCAATCCGCGCCGATCCATGTGGTCGAATACGATGTTCCATTGGTCCAGCTTGCTGCAATCGAAACGCGTGATGTTTGTTTCCGAAAGCCACGGCCAAACGTCTTTGCCGTCGCCGATCACGTTCATGGTGATCATGTAAACGGAGTTCATCTTTTTCGACGCGAGATAATTCAGCGCGCCGATGATGCCTTTGCCCTTGCCGTCCTTCCACGTCGCGTCGCCGGAACGCCAGTCGTTCGTGTGCGCGTTGAAGCGCATCGTCGGCACGGTGCCGTCGAAATCGGCGAAGGCGAGAAAGTTTTCCGGGCTGTCCGCGCCACCCTTGAGCCAAGGTTCGCCCGTCTCGGCGAAACGCAGGTAACGGTCGCCCACGTATTCAAGCTGTCCCTTGGCGTAAAAGCCGGGCGCAGTTTTCTCAACGGGGGCGATGGTGAATGAACCGCCCAAGCCGTCGAACGCCGTCGGCTCGCCGGCTTTCGGATTGTCCGAAATCGCCACGCCCGCGCCCTTGCGGAAGCTCGCGCGAAAGGTCCACTTGCCCGCTTCGTCCGGCATGAGGTGCGCGCGCCAGCAGCGGCCCGAGGTCGCGCTCGTTTCGGCGGCATTGCCATCGGCGGCGAAATAACCGGGCACGACAAACTTCCGGTCGCCATGTTGGAACGTGACTTCGAGCCGGAAATCCGTGAATGGATTCGGCGTGGCCGTTTCTGAAAGTTCCGGCCCGAGGAACGATACCGTGACGGGCTGCCACTTCTTCATCGTGCCCGCGATGTTCGCGTGGGCCTCTGGTTTGTAGCCCGCCGCCGCCGCGACGAGCTTCAACGCCTGATTCATCTTCGACAAGGGATCGCCGGCCCGATGATCCGCCCAGTCCGCGCCCGCGCCGACGAGCACGATGCCCAGGCTCGGAATCACGGCTGCGTTGTTGCCGCCCGCGCCGATGGACATGTAGGTATCCGGCGGCGCGTCGGGCCACGTGAGATTCTCCCGATGCCGGTCCCCTGTGCCGTTGAACCACCAATTGAAGCCGTAAACGCCCGGACCGAAACGCGTGAAGTGTTCCGAGCCGCCGCCGTAGGATTTGATCTTCAAATAATCGTCGGTCTTGTTTCCCTGACTGATGGGGAGATTCCGTTTCGCCTGCGGCCTCCGATATTCATCGAAGTACCGCTTCGGCAAAATCTGTTTGCCGTCCCAATTCCCGTTGTTCTCCCAAAACCACGCAATGCGCGCGAAGTCGCGGACCGATGCCGAGATGCGCCGCTGGCCGGAAAACTTTAGCCCGTCCTCGAAGCCGAGCGCGCCGAGCCGTTTCGGATTTTCCGCCGCGAGCTTGGCGTCTTCCTTGAAGACCTTGTCGAACAAAGTCATTTGGTAGAGTTGAATAGCGTAATCGTTGTAAGCCCACGCCTCGCCCGGCGCTTCGGGGCGCGCGTAACCGCTGTTCATCGCGCCGAGATTTCGGAACGTGATGGCGCGATCTTTCTCCTTCAGTTCCCAACCGAAATCCGCAATCGGCTGATCCACACTCTTGACCAAGCCTTCCTCGACGGCGAAGAACAGGAGCGTGCTCAGCACTGGTTTCGCGGACGACAACACATCCGCCACCTGCGCCTGGTCGCCCCACGCCGTCACAACGAAGCCATCCTTCACCACGCAACCGCGCCCGCCGAGTTGTTTGGCGAGTTGGTCGAGCAGCGCCGCGTTCATGCCCGCCTGCGCCGGCTCGCGAGTTGCCCAAGATTTGCCAGGGAAGTGTGCGCGCGGTAGCGACGGCGTGCGGCAGGAGATCGTCAGCAACATCACGAGCGCGCTCGCAGCGCTGATGGAGCGGAGCAACCAAGCCGCCCGGTCGTTTTGCGGACTTGAGCGGTTGGTATTGCGTGACATGCCAAGCCCAGTCTGCCCGGCGCGCCGCCCGGCGGACTAGCAGGAAATGATTCAAGACTTGGACGAAACCGTAAATTTCCGACGCCGCACGGGATTTGTGTTGAATGTAATGGGCAGATATTTTTCTCTCACGCGGTTGAGTTGATATGATGAACGCTCGCCCTCACCCCTGCCCTCTCCCCCGAGGAGAGGGAGAATCGTTCGCCGATTTTTGGAATGTTGTGAGCCGGAGATTGCCGGAAGACACTCGGCAAAGCGAAAACAGCCGATTGCTGTTCCCTCTCCCGGGGAGAGCGTCAGGGTGAGGGCGAGCGTGAAACTATTCTCCACCAAACCGAACGTCTGAGGCATCAACCTTGACCCGCAAATGAAAACCAATATCCCCCGCCGTAACTTCCTGAAACAATCCGCGTTCAGCGCCGCCGCGCTCGGCACACTGGCGGTGACCTCACTCGCGCGCGCGCAAAACAAATCGAAGTCCGGCGACAAATCCCCCGCCGCGGTCACGGCCCGTGATTATCTCAAGAGCATTCTTTACACGAAGGATGAGGTGAAGCAGTGGCTCGCGGGCAAGGCGTTTCCGTTCGCGAAATACAGCAGCGAGTTCGGCTGGCTGCTGCGCGACGCGCGGTTTCAAGACGGCATGAATGGTTCGACCAGCGTTTACACCTACGGCCCGCTCGACGAACGCATCACGATTCATTACAAGGACCAGCCCTGCCGCATCAACACCTACGGCAACAGCTACACGCAATGCCATCAGGTCAGCGACGGTGAAACTTGGCAGGAGGTTCTGGCCGCGCACTTGCAGGAGCCGGTGCGCAATTTCGGCGTCGGCGGCTGGTCGGTTTATCAGGCGTATCTGCGAATGCTCAAGGAGGAGCAACGCGCGCCGGCGGAGTTCATCGTCTTCAACATTTACGACGACGACCATTTTCGCAGTCTCGATTCCTGGCGGAACATTCGCGTGCCGAAACACGAGCGGTTCATCGAACCGACGCTCCCTTACGTCGCGGTGAACTTGAAGGAAGGCCGTTTCGAGGAACGCCCCAACGTCTGCCCGACGCCGGAGAGCGTTTACAATCTGTGCGATCTCGACTGGGCCGTGGAGAAATTCAAGGACGACTTCGGCTTGCAAATCATGCTGGCCCATTCGAACGCGAAGGCGAAGAACCCGGAACTTGCCTACGCCGGCACGTTGAAGTTCGCCACCACCCACGGCATCGCGACGCGCATTGACACGGCGGAGGCGCTGTCACAAACCGCCGATGCGCTGCATCACCAATCGGCGTATTTCGCGTCGCAAAAGATCGTGGAGAAGGTTGATGCTTTTGCGAAGGCGCAGAACAAAAAGGTGCTGTTCGTCCTCTCCTACCCGCCAAAGTCAGTGACGCGCTTCGCGAAGGAAGGCGTGCGCGCCGATCAGCCGTTCGTGGATTACATGACAAAGCGCGGCCAACCCTTCGTGGACTTGATGAAGGATCACATGGCCGACTTCGCGCAGTACAAGAGCGACATCAAGGATTACGTCGCGAAGCATTGTGTCGGTCACTACAACCCGCGCGGCAACCAATTCTGTGCCTTCGCGATTCTGCCGAAGCTGGTCGAGATGTTGAATCCGAAGCCGATGTCGTATCGCCCGGGCGCGGCGTTGATGAAATGATTCAGAGCCCCCGCCATTTCCTCAAACGCGTAGCCACTACGAGTTCAGTTTCGCTCCTGGGCAGCGCCGCAATTCCGTTCACGGCATCTGCGAAGGAGGGCGGTTTGGTTCGCATCCACCCGCGCGAGTACGTCGGCGCGTTTGCTAATCCGCTCAAAGGATTTCGGCCTGATCTTCCAAGCCCCGATGGCGGAAGTGGACTGGGATTGGATAATCCATTGGTCACCGTTGCGCGCCATTACATACGTTGGAATCAAATTGAGGACTCTGCCACCGATGAGGTGGAGAAAATCCTGGAGTTCTGCCATCTCCGCTGGGCTGGTATTGAGAAACGAAACCTCAAAATCATTCCACGCGTGTATTTGTACTGGCCTGATCAATACTTCTGGCCACGCGACCTGCGGGCTGGCGATTACGGCAGCCGGAAGTTTCTATATCGCCTCGGCAAACTCATCGCCAAGCTCGGCGCGGCTTGGAATTGTGATCCACGGGTGGCTTACGTGGAAACGGGAATCGTCGGCCCGTGCGGTGAACAATGGAATCCCACGATTCACGCCGAGCTGAAAAAGGTTATCGGCGATTCGTACGTCTGCGCGTTTCCGGACAAGCTTTGCCTGATCCGCTATCCGTGGCAGTGGCCGGATTATCAGTTCGGCGTCTTCTGGGACTCGTGGGGTTCCCACAAAGACACGGCGCGCATGTTGGAAGTCCTGGAATCTCCGGAACTGGCCGGATCATGGAAAACGCGCGTTCGTGGCGGCGAAGTTCCCTACGGCTTTGGCGAGCCGCCGGGCACAGACCCGAATGACTCGATGGCCCAAGCCCCGCATGTGGCTTGGATTGAGTGCCTCACCCGGCGCGGCCATTGGAATCATCTGGGGTGGGTGGCGGAGTACGACTGGCAGCGTCCCGCCGCCAAGGCAGCCAAGCAGCGATTGCAAAAAGCGTTTGGCTATCGGTTTGTTTTGGAAGAGGTCAACTATCCCGCGCAGGTTACGCAAGGCGGGACGTTGGAAGTCGCCTTCACGGTTCGCAACGTGGGTTCATCGCCATTCTATTACAACTGGCCGGTGGAGTTGAGCCTCCTGGATGAACAAACTCATCACCCTGTCTGGCGCGAAACCTTCGCCGCCGTGGACATTCGCCAATGGTTGCCGGGTGATCGCTGGATGCAATTCGCCGATTGGGATGCGACGCGCGGCCACTACGTTCTGGACCACGGCCCGGCGCGCTACGAAATTCCCGCCACAGCCAATCAAGTTCGCGGACATTTCAATTTGCCGCGCAATCTGCGACGCGGAACTTACCTTCTCGCGCTCGCGATTCTCGATCCAGGGGGCATGACGCCGTCGTGCCGTTTCGCCATCGGGAATTATTTCACCGGCGGGCGGCATCCCATCGGCCGGATCGGTGTTCGCAAAGACGTGGAGGCAGTTGAATTGACCCTGCGTCTTTCAACTATCCCGCAACCGACACGAGCATTGGCTACCGCGCCACATAAATCATGAACCTCAAGAAAACATCAAAGGCCGCGCTGGTTGTCGCCACTCTGCTTTCGACGCTTGTCTCCCGCGCCGAAACCACCAAGCCGTTGTCTCTGCACCCGGCCAACCCGCACTATTTTCTCTTTCGCGACCAGCCCGCGATCCTCATCACCTCCGGCGAACATTACGGCGCAGTGCTGAATCTTGATTTCGATTACGTGCCTTATCTCGACGAATTGCAATCCAAGGGCCTGAATCACACGCGGACTTTCTCCGGCACGTATCGCGAAGTTCCGGCGTCCTTCGGCATCACGGACAACACGCTCGCGCCCAAGCCGCATCGTTACCTGGCCCCGTGGGCGCGCAGCGACACGCCGGGTTATTTCGATGGGGGTAACAAGTTCGACATGACGAAATGGGATGAAAATTATTTCCGTCGGTTGCAGGACTTTGTCGCCCAGGCGGGCAAGCGCGGCATCGTGGTCGAGATAAATCTCTTTTGCCCGCTCTACGGCAATGATCTTTGGCGCGCGAATCCCATGAACGCGACCAACAACGTCAACGGCGTGGGCCGCGGCTAGCGCAACGATGTCTATGCCTTGAAACACGATGACCTCACCGCGGTCCAGAAAGCAGTCACGCGGAAGATTGTCGAGGCACTAAACGAGTTCGACAATGTCTATTACGAGGTCTGCAATGAGGCGTGGCTCGGTGGCGTTACGATTCCGTGGCAAAACGAAATCGTCGCAACCATCGTTGAGGCGGAATCCTCGATGACGCGCAAACATCTCATCGCGCTGAACCTGGCGGGCTTGAAAATCTCCGAACCCAACCCCGCCGTCTCGATCTACAACTTTCACCATCCCGCCCCGGCGGACGCCGTCGCCGCGAATTACGTATTGGACGGGGTGATCGGCGACAACGAGACGGGCTTTCGCGGACGGGAGAATCTTGCCTACCGCACGGAGGCTTGGGATTGCATCATCGCGGGCGGTGCGCTGTTCAGCAGCCTCGATTATTCCTTCACGCCGACGCATCCGGACGGAAGCTTTCCCGATTACAAATCACCCGGCGGCGGCAACTCCGAGTTTCGGAAGCAACTGCGGGTGCTCAAGGACTTCATTCACGGTTTCGATTTCGTGCGCATGTCGCCGGATGATTCGGTCATCAAGGCGTGCGCTCCCGCCGGACTGCGTGTGACGCGCGCCCTTTCTGAAAACGGCCGGGCGTATGCCATCTATCTTCGCCCGCGCACTGACGTGGATCGCTTCACTGTGCGCTGGACTGGTGCGGTGACACCCGAGCGCGACGAGACGAACACCTTTCACACGGTGAGCAACGATGGCGTGCGCCTGTGGGTCAACGACCAGTTGATCATCGAGAACCCGCGCGACCACAAGCGGACGGAGAATCAGGGGGCGATCGTGCTGAAGGCTGGCGAGAAGGCGACGATCCGGATGGAGATTTATGATGCGGGCCGCGACGCCGTCGCCCAATTACTATGGTCCAGCGCGAGCCGCGAGAAGGCCGTCGTGCCCGCGTCGCTGTTGTCGCTTCCGGATGGATCGGGCCGCGGGCTGAAGGCGGAGTACTTCGCGGATCGGAAAATGAAAAGTCCTTTGCTGACGCGCACCGACCCCGAGATTGATTTCGACTGGTCCAAGCGGAGTCCGTTTGCCACGAGCGATCATGCGACGTCCGTTGAACTGACGCTCGATCTTCCCGCCGGAGAATACGAAGCGGAGTGGCTCGACCCCAAGACCAGCGAACGGACGAGGCGCGAAGTGATCTACCACCAAGGCGGCGACAAGCGGCTGACCTCGCCGGCGTTCGCCGAGGACGCCGCGTTGCGGTTGACAAAGCGAGCGCAAAAATGACTGGGCGGCAGGAATCATTTTTGCGCTGCGGACAGCGGCCCAATCGGCCATCGTAATCCACGACCCATGAAATCCAACGCTCTGAAGACTGAACTGGCCGTTCCTGTTCCACGCCGCAGGCCAGCCTCCGCCGCTCTTTCCGCCAGTTCCACCCGCCGTGAGTTCCTCCGTCGCTCGACGACCGCCGGAGCGGCGGCGTTGCTTCTGCCGCGGCTGGTGCGAGCCGGTGATGCTTCGCAGCCACTGTTCCTCGAGGGCTACACCGGCCAGGTCAGCTACGCGCCGGGCGATGAGGTCACATTTCATGTTTCGACGAGCGCGCCGAAGTTCACGCTGGAGATCACGCGTTTGGGGCTGAAGCCGGAACTGGTCTGGACGACGAAGTCGCCCGTGCCGGGCGCGGAACACGCCATCCCGGAATCCGCCTCGTCGCTGGGCTGCAACTGGCCGGTCGCGTTAAGCGTGAAGATTCCCGCCGAGTGGCGCAGCGGCTATTACCAGGTCGCACTGCGGGCGTCGGACAGCGGCGGCAAATTCGTCCATCGTGGCAGCCGCCGCGTTGAGTCGAGTTGCCATTTCATCGTGCGCCCGGCGGCGCCCGGGCGCGACGCGAAGATCCTCCTGCAACTCACGACCAACACCTACAACGCCTACAACAACTGGGGCGGCACCAGCCTTTACGCCTACAATGGCCGCGGCAACGTGCAGGGCAACCGCGTCTCCTTCGCGCGGCCGCCGGAAAGCCAGTTTGCCAACTGGGAACTGCCCTTTGTGCAGTGGGCCGAGCGCAACGGTTACGTGCTCGATTACGCCGCCAACGCGGACCTCGAATTCCGCCCGGAACTCCTGCCGCACTATCGGCTCGTGTTGAGCGTGGGGCATGACGAGTATTGGTCCGCGCCGATGCGGGACAATTTGGAAAAGTTCATTGGCGACGGCGGCAATGTGGCTTTCTTCAGCGGCAACACCTGTTGCTGGCAGGTGCGCAGCGAGGAAGGCGGGCGGGCGCTGACATGCTGGAAGGAAAATTTCCACAAAGACCCCGTGTATCCTACCGGCGACCATCGCCTCCTGACGTCGCTGTGGAGTCATCATCTCGTGAAGCGCCCCGAGAATCAGCTCACCGGCGTCGGCTTTTTGTGGGGCGGTTTTCATTTGAGTCACGGACAATTCATGGACGGCTCGGGTGCGTTTACGGTGCATCGGCCCGAGCATTGGATCTTCGAAGGCACGGGGCTGAAACGCGGCGACACCTTCGGCGGCCAGGACACGATCGTTGGCTACGAGTGCGATGGCTGCGAACTCACGTGGCGCGACGGATTGCCGTTCCCGACGTTCAGGGACGGCACGCCCGAGTCCTTCAACGTGCTTTGCACTGCGCCGGCCCGCTGGCATCCGGGCGATTGCGAGTGGTATGAGAAATGGGAACGCGGTCGCACGGGCGCCGCCTGCCTCGGACTCTACACGCGCGGCGGAACGGTCTTCACCGCCGGCACCACGGACTGGTCGCATGGCCTTCGGGGCGGCGATCCGGTGGTGGAACGGATTACGAAGAACGTCCTCGACCGCTTGGCGAAGTAACTATGAAACCTTTTCTTGGCCGTATCCAATGGCGCGGTGGCTGGCTGAAACAGAAACACCAAACACCAAGCTCCAAGCTCCAGAGAAGCACCAAGCACCAAGCTTCAATTGGCGACCGCCGCGCGCCGTTGGCAAGCGAACCACTCCCTTTGGTCCAAACCGCAGCAGCCGCTCCTGAACCGTCCGTTGCGGCTTGGGGCTTGGAGCTTCTCTGGAGCTTGGAGCTTGGCGCTTGGTGTTTCCGCAGCCTGCTGCTCCTGGCCGCCGCTTTCTGCCTGTGCGCCTCCACCGCCGTCGCCCAATCCATCCCCAAGGACCGCCCGCGCACGCGCCCACCCTCGGCCCTCACGGGCTGGGCCGATTGGGAGAAGGGCGAGGCGTTGTTCCAACGCATCACCGTGCCGCCCGCACCCGTGCGCACGGCGGAGGAGGAGTTGAAAACGTTCAAACTCGCGCCCGGTTACCGCGTCGAACTCGTCGCCGCCGAACCGCTCGTTCACAATCCCATCTTCTTCGAATTCGATCCTGATGGCCGCATCTGGGTCATCGAATACCAGGGCTACATGCGCGACCTCGCCGGCAGCGGGGAGGACGATCCGATTTGCCGTGTCGTCGTGCTCGAAGACACCGACGCCGATGGCCGCATGGACAAGAGCACCGTGTTCCTCGACAAACTCGTCATGCCGCGCTCGTTCGCATTCGTCAAAGGCGGCCTGCTGTTGCAAGAGCCGCCCATGTTGTGGTTTTGCCAGGACACCAACGCCGATCTCCGCTGCGATCAACGCACCGAAGTCGGCCAGATGGGGCACGCCGGCAATCCGCAGCACACTGCCAATGGCCTGCGCTACGGCCCCGACAACTGGCTGCATTGCTCCGACTCGCCCAAACGCTATCGTTGGCAGGACGGCAGGCTCCTCACGGCGGACACGATCCATCGCGGCCAGTTCGGTGTGACGTTCGACGAGCTGGGCCGCTTCCTCACTTGCTACGAGAACCGGCCCCTCCACGGCGACTGCATCCCCGCCGAATATGTCCTGCGCAATCCGCACCTGTTCCGCATCTTCCAACGCGGTGGCGGCGACCGTCGCGCTTTCGGCTTGGACGTGGACTTCGCGCCGAAAGCCAAGGAAGTTTTTCCCAGCCGCGTCACGCCCGCCGTCACGCTCGGCGCGCTGGAGTTGCGCGACGATGGCCGGCTGCGCACCTACACGATTGTAGCTGGCGTGTGCGCCTACGACGGGCATCAATTCCCCGCCGACGCGCGCGGAAACGTGTTCGTGCCCGAGGCCGGCGGCCACTTGATCGGGCGGCTGAAGCTCAACGACAGCCTCGCTCCCGAAGCCACGCGCTTTTATCCGCCGGAGCAGGAATTCCTCACCTCGACGGATGAACGCTTCCGGCCCGTCAACGCCCGCGTGGGGCCGGACGGCGCGCTCTACCTGGCGGACATGTATCACGGCATCATCGAGCACGTCATCTTCATGGTGCCGTGGCTCACAAAACAAATCCAGGAACGGCACCTTGAACAGGGCAACGACCTGGGCCGCATCTGGCGCATCGTCGCGGAGGGGCGCGAGATTGATCGCCGCCCGCCCCGGCTCGCGCAAGCCGGCAGCGCCGACTTGGTGAAAACGCTCGCGCATCCGAACGGCTGGCATCGCCTCACCGCGCAACGCCTGCTTATCGAGCGCGGCGGAACGAACGCGATTCCTCAACTGCGTGACGTGGCGAAATCGGCCAATCCGCTCGCACAACTTCACGCTCTCTGGACGCTCAATGGCTTCAACGCGCTCGATACCCAAACGCGTCTCGCCGCTCTGGCAAGTCCTGATGCCCGCGTGCGTGCCACTGCGATTCGCCTCAGTGAGGGCGACCCGCGCGCGTTCGCCGCCCTCGCCAAGCACACGAGCGACGAGAGCCAGGCCGTGCGGCTGCAACTCGCGTTGAGCTTGGGCGCGTTCCGCGAGCCACCGGCCACGGCGCTGTTCGCCGAACTCCTCGCCAAGGAAGCGCACCCGCTTTTCCGCACTGCCGTGCTCTCGGGACTGGCTGGCCGCGAATTGGAATTCCTCAACGCCTGGCCGCCGCGCGGCGAGCAGGATCAAGCCCTGGTCTCGCTGCTCGCCCAGTGCGTGCTGGAGGAAGCGAAAGCGCCGCGCGTGGCCGAACTGTTTGCGCGCTTCGCCAAGACTCCTGACGTTGCCGCCTGGCAGCGCGCCGCCCTGCTCGAAGCGTTTGCCAGCATCCGTTACGCGCAGCCGTTCGCGCTTGCGGAAGAGCCGACGGCGTTGACCGCATTGCTGCGCGCTCCCGGTGTCGCCGCGCGCGAGAAAGTGCTGCGCGCGTTGAGCCAGTTCACCTGGCCCGGCGCGAAACCGCCGGACACGCTCACGCAAAACGCGCCGCCGCTCACACCCGAAGAGGAACGCCGCGTGCAATCCGGACAACCGCTTTACGCGCAGATCTGCGCCTCGTGCCACCAGCCGCATGGCGGCGGCAATTCCGGCACCGCGCCGCCGCTGGCGGGCAGCGATTGGGTGAGCGGTCCGCCCGACCGCCTCGTGCGGGTGATCCTGCACGGCCTCTACGGGCCGGTGCAGGTGAACGGCCAGACGTGGAACCTCCACATGCCCGCCCTCGGTGCGCCGGGCGTGCTCGACGACGAAAAACTCGCCAGCGTATTGAGCTACATCCGCCGCGCCTGGGGCAACGCGGCCCCGCCCGTCGAACCTGCGTTCGTGGCGGCGGTGCGCAAGGAAACGGACGGCCGCACGCTCCCCTGGCGAGCCGAGGAACTGGCGCAAGTCGCCGCCAAGGGCCGTGAGGCGGAGGTGATCAAACCCGCGCCCAACGGCGAATTCGTTCTGCCGGCGAGCAAGGCCACGGTCTTTGCCCAGCGTCTGGCTTATCGGCCCTCGCTGGATGTGCTCGCGCCGTGGGTCGTTGCCGAAGACGTCGCCGAATGGCGGGTGGAGGTCGCGCGGGCCGGCGACTATGAAGTCACCGTGAACCTCGCCGCCGACCGGCGCTCCGCTGGCGATGCTTACGCCATTGAGACCGAGACCAGCCGCACGCGCGGCGTGGTGCCGGACACCGGCGGTTACGACCAGTTCAAGGAGCAACCCAGCGGTCGGGTCAGCCTCCGTGCGGGCGTGAATCGCGTCCTCCTCCGTCCTGACGGCAAACTGAAACAGGAACTCGCCGACGTGCGCGGACTCCGGCTGGTGCCGGTGTGGTGAGCGAGGCAACGTAAAGTTTAACATGATGCTCAGAAAAATTATCTGGTTGGGCCTGGCGTTGCTGGCCGTGACGCCGGGGTGTGAAACCACGCCACACGCTTCCAGCCGCTCCCGCTATCTCATCGGCTACACCGATCAGCAATGCGACGATCCGCGCGGGCAGTTTTACAACTCGCGAACCTCGCGCGCGATGGTCGTCCGCGCGGATGGCACAGGCCGGCGCGAGATCGGAGCTTCGTTGATCACCCGGTCAAACGCATGGACTGGGTTCACCGGCTGGTGGCCGGATGGCCGGGCGATCATCGGCAGCGCGTGGGAGAGCGAGGAGAATTATTTATGGGAGCGCGAACACAAAACTTTTCGCATGACCGATGGCAACTGGTTGTTGGACGGTTGCCTGGTGGACATTCACACGGGCAGGACGGTGAATCTCACCGCCGTGGATCGCGTTAGCAGCTACAACGCGGGCCTGTCCCCGTGGCCCGGCGACCCGAAGCGCGCGAAATTTGCACCGTTGATCAACGGCATCCAGCACCCGTTTGTCATGGATATTGACGGGCATAACAAGAAGGGCCTTTCGAGCGGGCCGGACGGTTTCACGTACGGGTGCGATGTGTCGCCCGACGGACGGCACATCACCTACAACAAAAACTATCTCGTTTACATCGCCGACGCGGACGGTGCGAATCCACGGCGCGTGGATGAAACTCCCGGGCATACGTTTCAATTCGTCCCCACCTGGTCGCCGGATGGGAAGTGGGTGCTGTTTCTCTCCGGCCAACACTACAAATATCATCCCTACCTCGTCCGCGCCGACGGCACCGGCCTGCGCAAACTCGCGGACCGCGGCACGTACATCAGCGCGATGGAGCCGCTGAAATATCCCGACTTCCACTCCGGCCACAGTGATCTGCCCGTGTGGTCGCCGGACTCGCAGTGGATTTATTACACCGCGCAAGTGGGCGAGGCGGTGGAGTTGATGCGCGTCTCGCTCGCGGGCAACGTCGAGCAACTCACGCACAGCAAACCCGGCGTGGCGCACTATCATCCGGTCGTTTCGCCCGATGGCAAACTCATCGCATTCGGCTCCAACCGCGATGGCGCCGGCGCGCAATACGTCGCCAACGCCGACGGCCACAACATCAATGCCATCACCACGCCGACGCCCGGACGCATCCAGCGGCATGCGCACTGGCGGCCGTTGGTGCCTTAAGCACCATGCGCACCGGGATGCAACCTCCTCTCTTGAGCCGAACCGATGTGGTGGCCGGGCAACCGGAGCATGGCGTTCACGCCGCTTCACCACACGAGCGATTGGTCGCCTCGAATACAAAACGGACGCGCCTTGCGGTTCGGACGTTGAAGCGGCGTGAACGCCGCGCGCCGACCGCTCCATTGACGGAATCGTTCCGACTTTTATATCGTTCTGCCAAGAGGTTTTCCTTCGGCGTATCCCTTTTTTTCTTCACCGCCGCCATCGCCGCACCGCGACCACCGTGGACCGGGAACCGCGTCATCGGCTCGCCAAATCCTCCCGCGCCCTTCAGCGTCCAGCGAATTTTTCCGAAGCTCGCGTTCAATCGCCCGGTGGACTTCACGCTCGCGCCCGGCTTGGAGCGCTGGTTTCTGCTGGAGCAATGCGGCGCGCAGATGTTCGCCGTAGACGTGGACGGCGACGGCGACAACGACATCATCACGGCGATTGACGCGCATGGCTGGGGCCTGGCGTGGTTCGAGCACTTGAAGGAAGGCGGTAACATCACGTTCAAGAAGCACATCATCATGGGCACGCGCGACGAGGAGGCGAAATACGGCGTCGGGTTCACCCAACCGCATGCACTCGCGCTGGCGGACATTGACGGCGACGGCCTGTCGGACATCGTCGTCGGCAAACGCCGCTGGGCGCACGGGCCGAATGGCGACATCGAGCCGATGGCCGAGCCGGTGTTGTATTGGTTCAAGTTGGTGCGGGATTCCGCCGGCGCACGCTTCGAGCCGCACTTGATTGACCGCGCATCCGGCGTGGGCGTACAGGTCACCGCAGCGGATGTGAACGGCGATGGCCGTCCGGATGTGCTGACGGTTTCCAAGCTCGGCGCGTTTGGGTTCTACAATGAACTCTCAAACCCATCGGCCAGCACTTTTCCGGGAAAGGATTGGGAAATCGCGTCACCGGAATCGCAAGGCGTGGATTCAGCGAAGTTGAACGAAGCCATCGCGCTGCTGGATCGCACCATCGGCAGCAACGGCGTGCATGAGCTCGCCATCGTCCGCAATGGCCGGCTGATCTGGCACGGCGACGACATAGACAAAGTTCACGGCATCTGGTCGTTCACGAAAGTGTTCACGAGCACCGCGCTCGGCCTGCTCATTGACGATGGCAAATGCACGCTCGATACGAAGGCCAAAGATATTCTGCCGGCGATGGCCGCGACGTATCCCGAGGTCACGCTCCGTCATTTCGCCACGATGACCTCCGGCTATCGCGCGGTCGGTGATGAAACAGGAAGCTACAAACACGGCGCGAGCCTGACGCCATTCGATCCCAATCCGAAACCACTCTTCACGCCGCCGGGTTCGCACTTCGCGTATTGGGATTCGGCAATGAACCAATTCGCGAACGCGCTCACGCACATCGCTAGCGAATCGTTGGAAGATTTGTTCCAGCGCCGCATCGCCGACCCCATCGGCATGAACGGCGCACACTGGGACTGGGGCGATTGGGGCAAAGTGGACGGCCTCGTGGTGAACGGCGGCTCGGGCAACAAGAGCGGCCAGATGAAAATCTCCGCGCGCGAAGCGGCCCGGCTCGGCCTGCTGTTTCTGAATCGCGGCAAGTGGAACGGCAAGCAACTCATCAGCGCGCAGTGGGTGGACGAAGCCACGCGAGTTCAAGTTCCAGCCACCCTGCCGCACGGTTTCGAGGAGCGCTCCAAGAGCGGCCCTGGCGAATACGGTTTCAACTGGTGGATCAACGGCATCAAGCCCGACGGCAAACGGAAATTCCCCGGCGCACCGCCGAACACCTATTGTGGCGCGGGCCACAACAACAATTATTGCTTCGTCATCCCCGAATGGAACATGGTCATCTGTCGTCTGGGTCTTGACGGCTCGGCGAAGGATCAGGTCTGGAGCGACTTTTTCGCGAAAGTCGGCGAGGCGGTGAGCTTTTAGACTCGCCGACGTAGCCGCAGCGGATTAAATCAAACGCACTGGACGGTTCGTCCTCGTTCTCGTCCTCGTCCTCGAATTGGAAATGATTTTCGAGGACGAGAACGAGGAGGAGATCGCGATGTCAGAATCAAAACCCAAATCATCAACCGAAAAACCCGCGACTCGCTGGCACGTGTGGTTGATCGCCGCGCTCATCGGCGGCGTGACGCTGGGATTGTTCGGGAGCGCGACGCGATTCAGTTTTCTAAATCTGGACGACGACATGTACGTCTACGGCAACGCCAAAGTCACCGGCGGCCTGACGGTGAAGGGTCTGACCTACGCCGTGACGACCACGGACGGCGGCAGTTGGATGCCGCTGACCTGGTTCTCCTACCTGCTCGACGCACAACTGTGGGGAGACCACCCCGGCGGTTTTCACGCCACCAACATTTTCCTCCACGCCGTCGCCGCTGTTCTCCTTTTCCTGGCGTTGCGGATGATGACGCGCGAAGTCTGGCCCAGCGCGATCGCGGCGGCAGTGTTCGCCGTGCATCCGCTCCGGCTGGAATCCGTCGTCTGGATTGCCGAACGCAAGGACGTGCTCAGCGGCGTGTGCTTCATGTTGACGCTGATCGCCTACGCGCGCTACGCCGCCAAGCCCGGCAAAGCGCGCATGGCCGCGACGCTCGTTTGCCTCGTGCTCGGGCTGATGGCCAAGCCGATGCTCGTGACCGTGCCCTTCCTGCTGCTGCTGCTCGATGTGTGGCCGTTGCGCAGAACTGAAACCGACTGGCGCGCGTTGAAAACAAAATTGCCGGCGCTGGTGATGGAGAAGATTCCGTTGTTCGCGGTGAGTTTGGTTTTCGCCGTCGTCACTTTTGCGAGTCAGTCGGCGGCGGGCGCGGTTGTTGGAAAAAGTTCCCCGGACGAGTGGCGGCTCTTGCGGATCGCGGACAGCTACGGTTTTTATCTCGGAAAAATCTTCTGGCCTGGACCACTCAATGTTCTTTATCCGATCACGCCGTTGTCCTTCGGGCGGGCGGCGATTGCATTCGCTCTCGTGCTCGGCATCACCATCATCGTCCTTCGCTGGTTGCGAAATCGGGCGTGGCTGGCGGTGGGATGGCTTTGGTTTCTCGGATTGTTGGTGCCCGTCATCGGCCTCGTGCCCGTGGGGTCAACTTGGGTCGCCGACCGCTACACGTATCTGCCGTCCGCGGGAATCTGCGTCATGTTCGCGTGGGCGATGTGGACGACCGCTTCCAAACCGCAATCGCAATTCAACTTCATGCTGGCCGCCCTGCTGATTCCCATCGTCCTCGCCACCGTCACGATCCGCAACCTGCCGCGCTGGCAAAGCTCGATCGCCCTTTTCTCCGACGCCGTGAGCAAGGGTGACCACCCCGGCGCGCATCAAAATCTCGGCGCCGCCCTCGCCGAGGAAGGCGATTTTGAAACCGCCATCACGCATTACACCCGCGCGCTCGAACTCAATCCGCAATCCGCCGAGGCCTGTTATAACCGAGCGAACGCCTTCCGCGCGCGGGAAAAACTGGACCGTGCGCTGGCAGATTACACGCGCGCCATCGAGTTGAAGCCGGCGTATGCCGAGGCGTTCAACAATCGCGGCAGCCTCCACGCCGCCCGCGGGCAATTCGATCCCGCCATTCGCGACTTCACGCAGGCCATCGCCCTGCGCGCCGATTACACCGAAGCCTTGGCCAACCGGGGGCATGCGTATCTGGAGATGGGGAAGTATCGCGAAGCGGTGGACGATTATTCCAAAGCGGTCGCCACCAAACCAGATTTCACTTCCGCCTACCACGACCGCGCGGTGGCGTATTTCAATCTGAAAGATTTCGACCGCGCTTGGGCGGACATCCGCGCGTGTCGCAAACTGGGGTTGTCGCCCAGTCCAGAATTGATCCGCCGGCTGGAAACGGATTCGGGCAGACGGGAGTGAAATTGATTTTCGTTCGTCAATCGCGCCGCCAGCTTTGGACTATCCTGCAAAAAACTTGTCTGAAACATTTCGCACGTCGGGCGGATTTTCGATGGGCGTTCTGCGCGACGCTCTGATAATTTTTCCGCCATGCGGATTTCACGGTTGTTTCTGCCCGTGGTGATGGCACTGAGTTCCGCGCGCTGGAGCGGCGCGGCGGACGGTGGTTTCACGACCGAAGTTCGTCAAATCACCACCGGGCCGCGTCACCATTTCTTCGGCTACATCGGCCACGTACGGACCATTCCGTGGAATCAAAGCGGGCGCTTCATCCTCGCGCTGCGGACGGACTTTCAGGAACGGATGCCCAAGCCCGGCGAAGCGGCGGAAATCGTCCTGCTCGACACGCAAAACAATTTCGCCGAGCGCGTCGTCGAACGCACACGCGCGTGGAATTTTCAGCAAGGCACGATGCTCTACTGGAATCCCATCGCGCCGGAAACCCAGTTCTTCTTCAACGACCGCGACCCGCGGACACATGAAGTTTTCGCCGTGCTGTTCGACATCGCGAAAGGTTCCAACGGCCAGCGCATCGCCGAGTTCCGCTTTTCCGACACGCCGGTTGGCAACAGCGGCGTCGCGCAGAACGGCGGCTGGTTTTGCGCCCTCAACTACGCCCGCCTCGCGCGCTTGCGGCCCGTGACCGGCTATCCCGGCGCGCACGATTGGACCACCGGCGTGCGGCATCCGACCAACGACGGCATCTTCAAGATCGCCGTCGCCACGAAAGAAAAGCGGCTGCTCATTTCATTCAAACAACTCGCCGACGCGCTTCGCTCCGCGCATCCGGACGTGGACGAAAAGGAATTGTTCATCAACCACACGCTCTGGAATCGCGACGACGACCGCATTTACTTTTACGTGCGTGGCGATTTTGATTTGCCCGGCAAGCGATTCAACATTCCCTGCGTGATGAACCCGGACGGCGCGGACCTGCGTCCGCTGACGAAATTCATCGGCGGCCATCCGGATTGGGACACCGGCCATCGCATGATCGGCGCGACCGACACCGAGCAGATCATCTACGACACCGACGAGCAAAAAGTCGTTGGCACACTCGGCTCGCCGGCCATCATCCCCAAACCCGGCGGCGACATCGCGCTCTCACCGGACGCGCGCTGGTTTGTGAACGGCCACGGCGAACGCGGCACGAATTTCTACACGATCCTGCGCCGCGCCGACGGCGCGTGGACGCGCACGTCCGGCATGAACCAGGGCGGCTACACTTCGGGTGATTTACGCGTTGATCCCGGCCCGCTGTGGAATCGCCACAGCACGCAACTCCTCGTTCCCGGCGTGGCCGGCGATGGCACACGGCAATTGTTCGTCATCACTCTCCAGGCCAAACCCTGAAGCCAGACTGATTGCGATGCTTGCGACTCGGGGATTCAGGCTCCCGCACGACGCCGATGTGTTGAAGAGCGGCCGGAAGGTTGCGAAGAAACTCAAAGCGTGCCGGCGCACGTTAAAACCGTTGCGCCAGCCTGTCTGCGGGGACGGGCTCCGCGGCGTCATCGCCAAAGTAATTCTTGCCGGCAGCCGCGCGTTGCCGGCGGTGGCCGCCCGTTCCCTCGACCGCAGGGGTTCGCTTCGTCAAGTCAGAGCGATATTGGCGTGGTGACTTGCCGAACGCCTGCTTGAAGCGCCGGTCGAAGTAGCTTTGATCCGGGAAGCCGGTTTTGGCCGCGATCTCGGCGATGGTCAGGTCGGTCTCCCGCAGCAGGCGAAGCGCGTGATTGACTCGGACGCGCGTGACGTGCGCCACAAACGTCATGCCGGACACTTTCTTGAAAACTTTCATGAACTGCGACTGGCTCATGTGGACGAGCTTCATCGCCTGATCCACGGTGATGCGCTCGGCGTAATTGATCCGCACGTACTCGAAGAGCCGCGCCAGCCGGTCGGCCTGCTGCCGGCGCTGCACGAATTCGGAGCGCAACACCTCCGACGCCTGGAAGCGCCGCGTCATGTGATACAGGATTTGCAGGAAGCTCGCCTTGCAGCCGGATTGAAAGTGCGTTTCGCCGGAGCGGAAGTAACGTTGCAACAATTCCGACAAGGCCTGATAGACCGGGGCCGCCAGTTCGTCGGTCGCGCGAAGAACTCTTTCATCTTGGCGACGCCGTGCCGCGCATCAATCGGCGCATCGGCTACCGGATTCAACTCGCAGAAATCTCGTGGCCCGCCGAGGTGAAACTGGGCGAGCCGTTCCTGGTGGAAACCGCGTGGGCCAACGCGGGCGTCGCGCCGTGCCTTGGCGGCGGATTCTGGGCGCTGACGAACTCCGCCAATAACGCCAACTTCAACGCGGCGACTGGCGGAGCGCAGAATTGGCAGGGCTATCTCGCGCAGATCGGATCCGCGGGCGGCACTTCGGGCAATTCCCAGTTTGCGATCCGTCCGGCGCAGGCGAACGGCGACAATCGCAATCAGGTCACCACGGTCAACGGCAGCACGATTTACGGCTTCCAAAATTCGACAACCGTCAGCGGTTCGTCAGCCGGCCCAAATGTCAGCCTGACCGTCGGTGGCCGTTACACGGAGGTCGTGAACATCACGCGGCTGGGAGACGGCTCGCTGCAACTCACAGCCTCGCTTTACACAAACAACACCAGCGGCGCTCTATTGACGACCGTCACTGCCACAACTACCACCACTCCGGTGACCACATCTTTTGACGCGTTCGCCATTGGCTGGCGAAGCCGGGCCAGCCTCGCCAGCACGATTGCCATCAAATCGGTTCAGGTCGTCAAGTTTGTTCAGTCCGCTTGCGTGAGCGCGCAATTCGCGAACACCACCTCGATGGTCGTCGGGCAAACCAACGGCATCGTCAGCATCACTCTCCCGACGAACGCCACCGCCGCCGGCCCGTTGACGGTTGATCTGATCAGCACGAATCCCGCCGTGGCCTATCCCGCCAATGCCGCGGGCGGCACGCGAACCGTCACTTTCCCGCAGAACTCGCCGTACTCTTCGACTAACATCCCGGTCACAGTGGTGGCCACAGGCGTGACGCAGTTTTATCTCACCAACGCCACGCCGCCCGCCTGCGTACTAGCCCCGTCCAGCAGCAGTGTCATCACCGTGGTTTCCAACGTGCCGCCGTCGCCGCAACCGCTCGCGTTTCCGGGCGCGGAAGGTTTCGGCGCAAACGCCGCCGGCGGTCGCGGTGGCGATGTTTATTACGTCACGAACCTCAACGACTCCGGCGCCGGCTCGCTGCGCAACGGCATCACTACCGCGAGCGGCCCACGCACCATTGTTTTCGCCGTGTCGGGAAACATTTTGCTGCAATCCATTCTCACCATCAACAAACCCAACCTCACCATCGCCGGCCAGACGGCGCCGGGTGATGGCATCTGCATCCGCGATTACAGCCTCAACATCGGCGGCACGCACGACACCATCGTGCGCTGTCTCCGGCTGCGTCGCGGCGATGTCATCGTGCGCGCCACCGGCCAGCCGACGGGTTCGACGGGCTTGGACACGGTTTCGATTGATGATTCGAGCAACGTCATCTTCGATCACTGCTCGCTCTCGTGGAGTTGCGACGAGATTTTCGGCATCGTGCAAAACCAGAACGTCACGGTGCAATGGTGCATCATCTCCGAGCCGCTGGGCGATCCGGGGTTGCACCCCTACGGCGCGAGCCACGCGTACGGTTTGAATTGCAGCGCCACCACGCTTTCGATTCATCACAACCTCGTCGCCCGATACGTTTTTCGCGGCCCGCAGTTTGAGCCGAACGACGCCGTGGCCGGCCAGGGCTATGAGAACTGGATGGAAGCGGTCAGCAATCTTTTGTTCGATTACTCGAGTTCCGGCTCGCGCTACCGGAGCGGCGTCGAGGTGGGCGCGGGGAACATTCCGTTCCGATTCCATTTCATCAACAACTTTTACATCCGCGGCCCCGGCCACTCGGGCGCGCCGGAGATCGAGGTGGATATACAATACGCCGCCACCAACACGATCAAGGTTCACGTCAAAGGCACCATCGGCCCGAACCGCGTCAACGACACGATGGACGAATGGACGGGAGTTTGGACTTCAACCGACATTCCCATCCGCAGCGCCGCGACGGATGTGCAATCGCAAATGTCGGACGTGCCGTTGTTCACGCCGCCCGTTCCAATCACGGCGCACAGCGCATCGAATTCCTACAAACAAGTCCTCAGCCTCGCGGGCTACAACAACGTGCGCGACTCCGTGGACGACCGCATCCGCAGCAACGTGGTGGTCCGCGCGTTCGGCGCGTATCTCCATTCACAGAGCGAAGTCGGCGGCTGGCCGGCGCTCAACACCTACAACGTCCCGACCGACACCGACCGCGACGGCATGCCTGATTACTGGGAAACCGCCACCGGCCTGAACCCGAACATCGCGAACAACAATCACACCAACTCCGACGGCTAGACCGACCTCGAACAATACCTCAACTGGCTCGCCGACCTGCACGCCGTCGGCGCGGCGAACAGTTTCGTGGATGTGAACTTGCGCACCTTCACGTTCGGCCTGGCCAGCAACGCGACTTACGCCGTCTCGAATCCCACGAACGGCACCGTCACGCTCCTGGGCGATGGCCGCACGGCGCGCTTCACGCCGCCGACGAACTTCATTGGTCGCGCGAGTTTTCAATTCATCGCCAGCGACGCGCTCTTTGGCGGCGGCATGACCAACACCGTCGGCCTTCTCATCACACCCCAGCCGCGTTTTACAAACGTCACTGCCGGCGCCGGCAAAATCGTGATGAGCGGCAGCGGCGGGCCGACGAACGGGAATTATTTTCTACTGACGACCACGAATGTCGCGCTGCCGGCCAGCAACTGGTCGCGCATCGCCACGAATCAGTTTGATGCCGCGGGCAATTTCAACCTCACGAACACACCCAATTCCAATGCGCCGCAGACGTTTTATCGCCTACAGTTGCCATAGCTTACCCGGCGGCAGTGGCCATATTTGCACGACGCGAGGAGTGCCACACCCTCGACTCGTTACCTCGTCGCCTGCAAATCTGCGCCGCGTCGGGCTTGCGCTTGCTCCGTCAACTGCTCAAACTTTCCGAAATATGAAATCCCACTTCAAAAAAGTTTTTTGCGTCGCATTTCTCATCGCGTTTTGGCTGGCCAATATTTCGGCGGCCGGGTTTCTGATCCGCGATGGCGATCGCGTGGTGTTTCTCGGCGACAGCATCACCGAGCAACGCCTTTACACAACCTACATCGAAGCCTACGCCCTGACGCGCCATCCGACTTGGAAGCTCACCTTCCGCAACGTGGGCTGGGGCGGCGACACTTCCTGGCTGCGGCAGCGCTCGCATCCCGATGAGAAACAACTCTTCGCCGCGGACGAAGCGAGTCAGCAGAAGATGGTGGAGGATTCCGTCGGGCGCGGCTTGGGCCGTGATGTGTTGCCGTTGAAACCCACCTTCGTAACGATCAAATTTGGCATGAACGATCACTCGTATCAGCCGTTTCGCGAAGACATCTTCCGCGCCTATGTCCGCAGCCAGACCGAGATCGCCAAAGTGCTTGGGACGAACGGCGCGCGCGTGGCCTTCCTGACGCCGCAGCCCATCGAAGACAAGCGGCCCGATCCGGACAAGGATGTTCGCAACCAATCGCTGCGCCAGTTCTCCGACGGTTTGAAGGACGTGGCCGCAAAATCCAGCGCGGCCTACGTGGACCAATTCGATCCGTTCATGAAAATCCTGCTGCGCGAGCGCGCGAGCAATCCGCCGAGCTTCATCGGCGGCGGCGACGCGGTGCATCCCGGGCCCGTCGGTCAGACGTTGATGGCGTGGGCGGTGTTGAAAGGTTTGGGAGCATCGTCTTTGGTATCGCGGGCGGAAATTGATGCCGCCGGAAAAAAAGCGCCGGCTGTCGAAGGTTGCCGGGTGAGTGGCCTCCAAGTTTCCGGCGGGACGGTGAGCTTCGACAGGCTAGACGAGGCGTTGGCGATGCCCGTGGATGAACGCGCCGAGGCGGCACTCAAACTCGCGCCGATTTTGGACGACCTGAACCTGTATGAGTTACAAATCAGCGGCCTGACCGGCGGAGACTACGAAGTGACCGTGGATGGCGAATCCTCCGGGAAAGTCAGTGCCGAGGAACTTGCCAAAGGCTGGAACCTGGCGAACGCCCCCGGCCCGATCACGAAGCAGGCTCGCGAGGTTCTGAAATTGGTTTTCGACAAGAACAACGCGTTCTTCCGCCGGTGGCGGGAGGTTCAACTTTTCAGCCTGCCCGGTTGGGCGCATGGGCCGGAAGTTGAAACTAAACGCGCGGCGGAACTGGCGCGGATTGACGCGCAGGTTGGGGAGCTTGAAGTGCAAATTGACAAGGCGCGAAAACCCAAGTCACACCACTTCGAGATCAAGCCGGCTGCCCGGTAGCCGTTCGTCATGTGCGGTGAATCGTAGCCGCCGAGGAGCGCGACCGGTCCCCGGTCGCAGCACGCGGATCGCGAAGGGAGCGTTGGAAAACCCAGAGCGCTTCGATTGCGCGCGAGCGCTGCGGGCTGGGGACCGCCCGCGCTCCGTTTGTGAGGCCGGAACAGTTTTGATTGCCATGAAGATGAAACATTACTTGCGAGCATTGGTCGTGGTCGGCTGCGTCGGTGTGACGCTGGCCGGCCCGCCGCCGGAAATTGCCGGGCCGTTGAAAACCATCCGCTCCGTAGGGCCGGAAGGTCACGGCAACGCCGCCGCGTCCGCTGCCTGGAAACAACTTGCCGCCGGCAACGCCGCCTCGCTGGTGCCGATCCTCGAAGCGATGGACGGCGCGAACGATTACGCGCTGAACTGGCTGCGCGGCGCGGTGGACGCCATCGCGGGCCGCGAACTGGACGCCGGCGGAAAACTTCCGCTGCCGGCGCTCGGAAAGTTCCTGCTGGAAACGCGCCATCATCCCCGCGCCCGGCGGCTGGCGTTCGAGTTGATCGCCCGCGTGGATGCCGCCACCACCGACAAACTGCTCGCGGGGATGTTGAACGATCCCAGTCTCGAAATCCGCCGCGACGCCGTGCAAAAAGTCATCAGTCAAGGCAACGGCCTGGTCACCGACGGCAACCCGCCGGGCGCGACCCTGCTCTATCAGCAGGCGCTGAACTGCGCGCGCGACGTGAAGCAGATCGAGAGTCTCGCGAAGAAACTCGCGGACCTCGGACAACCGGTGGACTTGCTGAAACATTTCGGTTTCATCGCGAATTGGAAAATCATCGGGCCGTTCGACAACGCGGGCAACCGGGGTTTCACCAACGCCTTGCCGCCGGAGCAGAAGCTTGATCTAGCCGGCGAGTACGACGGCAAGGCCGGCAAGGTTCGCTGGCAGGATCACGTCACCACGGATAAATACGGCATGGTGGACATGAACCAGCCGTTGGGAAGATTGAAGGAAGTGACCGCCTACGCGACGACGGAATTTTTTTCCGGCCAGGCGCAACCGGTGGAACTGCGGCTTGGCGGAAAAAATTCCTGGAAGTTGTGGCTGAACGGCAAGTTGCTGTTCGAGCGCGACGAATATCACGCCAACCAGGAGATAGACCAATACCTGATGCCCACGCAGCTTCAGCCGGGCCGCAACGTCATCCTCGTGAAGGTCTGCCAGAACGAGGAGGTCAAGGAGTGGACGGGGGAATGGGAATTTCAACTGCGCGTGACGGATGCGCTCGGGACGCCGATCGTTTCGGCGGGCGACGCGAACGAAAAATTGAAAGACAACTGATGAACCTCAAAACTTTACTGCCACTGTTCGCCGGTTGCGTGGCGCTGCACGCCGGAGACTGGCCGCAGTTTCGCGGCCCGCATGGCAACGGGCTGGCCGACGACCCCGCCATTCCGACGACGCTCAACCTCACCAACAATCTCGCGTGGCGGGCAAATCTCCCCGGCGAAGGCCTGTCGAGTCCCATCATCATCGGCGACCGCGTCTTCGTGACCTGCTCGGGCGGTTTGAAACAGCAGACGCTGCACGTGATCTGTTTCAAGGCCGCCGACGGCGCGAAAATCTGGGAGCGCAAATTTTGGGCGACCGGCCGCACGATGTGCCACGACAAAACCAGCGTCGCCGCCGGCACGCCCGCGAGTGATGGCCGGTATGTCGTCGCGATGTTTTCCTCCAGCGACGTCGTGTGCCTCGATCTCGACGGAAATGTGATCTGGCTGCGCGGCCTCGGTCGCGATTACCCGAACGCGAGCAACAGCCTCGGCCTGTCGTCCTCGCTGGTGATCGCCGATGGCGTGGTGGTGGCGCAGGTGGAGAACGACAGTGAATCGTTCGCCGCCGGCCTTGATCTGAAGAGCGGCGTGAACCGTTGGAAACTGGACCGGCCCCGCAAAGCCAACTGGACTTCGCCCGTGGTGCTGAAAATCGGCGGCCGGGAACTGGTCGCGCTCCAGTCGTCGCAAGGCATCGCCGCCGTCGAGCCGGCGACCGGAAAAATTTTATGGAACTATGCCGACGGCACGTCCTCGATTCCCTCCAGCGCGCCGGGTGAAAACGTGCTGTTCGTCCCCGCGCACGGCCTCACGGCGCTCCAGCCCGACGCCGGCAACGAGCCGCCGAAACGACTCTGGCAGTCCGGCCAGCTTCGCCCCGGCACGGCGAGTCCGGTCGTGTTGGGCGAAAAGATTTTCACGCTGAATGACGGCGGCGTCCTGACGTGCGGCGAAACGGCCACCGGGAACCGGCTCTGGCAGTTGCGGATGAAAGGCGAGTTCAGCGCCACGCCCGTCGCCGCCGGAAAATTTCTCTACTGCGTCAATGAAAAAGGATTGGTCCAGGTCGTGGACACCACCAAGCCCGAAGGTGAAGTCGTGAGCGAACTGGACCTGACCGAGAAAATTCTTTGCACACCTTCCATCGCCGGCGGCGCGATTTATTTCCGCAGCGACACCCGGCTTTGGAAATTTGGAAAATCCTGATCGGGATGCTTCCGGCGCGCGGGAAAAATTTGTCGAGCCGCGCCGCGCGGCGAGTCTCACCGACGCGGCAGATTGGGGCATTACGTTTCGCACTGTTTACGGGGTCGAGGGAATGCTCGACCACCGAGCTGACCGCGCACGAACCGGTCTAAACGAGGCAAAAGCTCCGCTCCGCCCCAGGGTCTTTCGTTTTGAAGCGATCATGAGTTGAGGAGAGCGAGACAACGGCTGGGGCGGGAGTGGAGATGTTCTTGGATTTGGGGCAGAGGCTGGTCGGGATGGTGTTGGGCCAGCAGCGCCAGCAGCGCGCTGCGGATCAGGGCG
>SIBJ01000031.1 GCA_009695195.1 Pedosphaera sp. | reverse complement strand
GCCCCCGGCAGGAAATCATTGCCGAAGCCACCCAGAAAAAATCAACGACACATGCCCTTAACTAAGCGCCATTCACGGGTGAGGGCATTATGGACTGCGGTGGCAAGTCGGACGCGACACCGCTTTGGCACCGGCGACGGCAATGGAAATGAGCAACCCGCCCCGTTCGCTCGAAAGCGGTGTCGCGTCCGACTTGCCACCGCAGTCCAAAAATACCGCCAGCACCCTCTCACCCGCACCCGCCTTTAATCGCACCCGTTCGGAGTTCCGCCTTCAGGCGGCCCGTGCGCGCAACCCACCGGATCGCCTGAAGGCGGGACTCCAAACGAAAAAGGCGTCCGTGCGGACGCCTTTGTGAAATGAGTTGCGGATAAAAATCTAAACGCCTTCGCCGACCTGGAAGCGGACGAAGCGGCGGACCGTGATCTCGTCGCCGAGTTGTTTCGCGACCTGCGCGACGTGTTCCTTCACGCTGATCTCGGAATTCTTCTTCACGAAGCCCTGATCCACGAGGCAGTAGCTCTGGAAGAATTTTTCGAGCACGCCCTGAAGGATTTTCTCCATGGCCTGCGGCGGTTTGCCCTTGAGCCGGTCCGATTGCGCGGCGATCTCGCGTTCCTTCGCGATGACCTCGGCGGACACCTGGTCGCGCGAAACCGCGAAAGGATGTCCCGCGGCGATCTGGAGCGTGATGTCCTTCACGAGTTGCTTGAACTCCTCCGTGCCGGTCGTCTCGGGCTTGGCCGCGCCGACTTCGACGAGCACGCCGACCTTCGCACCGGTGTGGATGTAGGCGGCGATGAGTCCGTTGCCGCTCACTTCCATGCGGGCGTTGCGGGTGATCTTGACGTTCTCACCGATCTTGCCAACGGCGGCCTGACGGTCGGCTTCGAGGTCGGCGTTGGGATTCGCGGCGACTTTCTTGGCGATCTCGTCGCAGAAGGCGCGGAAGGAATCGTTGCGGGCAACGAAATCCGTTTCGCAATTCACTTCGACGAGCACGCCGGCCTTGCCGCCGGGCGCGATGAATTGAGCGATGACGCCTTCGCGCGCGTCGCGGCTCGCTTTTTTCGCGGCGCTGGCCGCGCCGGATTTGCGGAGGATGTCCACCGCCTTGTCGAGGTCGCCACCGGCTTCGGTGAGCGCCTTCTTGCAGTCCATCATGCCGGCGCTGGTCATTTCACGCAATTTCGCGACGGCAGCAGCAGTAATTTCAGCCATTGATTCTAGGAGTTGAGAGTTGTTGGTTGCTAGTTGAGGCAGTTACGGCGGGCGCTCAACTTAAACAGCGGCGGGCGCGGCGACCTCAGCCGGAGCCACCGGCGTCGCTTCCACGGCGGGTGGCGCTTCCGCGGCGGCCTCGTCGGGTTTGCGGCGGGCGGACTTCGATTCGTATTCCGCCTGCGCGCGCGTGACGACCTGCCCAACGGTCGCCAGAATCATGCGCACGGAACGGATCGCGTCGTCGTTGCCGGCGATGGGATAATCCACGAGGTCGGGATCACAATTCGTGTCTGCGATGGCCACGATCGGAATCTTCATCCGGCGCGCTTCGGCGACGGCGTTATGCTCGCGCTTCACGTCCACGACGAACATCGCGGCGGGAATCTTGTCCGCCTTGTCCATCGCGCGGATGCCATCGAAATATTTCACGAGCCGCGCACATTCGCGGCGGATGACGGCCTGCTCCTGTTTGACGTAGGCGTTGATCCCACCGTCGGCTTCCATCTTCTCGATCTCCTTGAGCCGGTTGATGGATTTTTTTATGGTGTTGAAATTCGTGAGCGTGCCGCCGAGCCAGCGCTCGCAGACAAAATACTGGTTGCACTCCTTGGCGGTTTCCTTGACCGCCTGCTGCGCCTGCTTCTTCGTGCCGACGAACAGCACCTTGCCGCCCTTGCGGACCGTGAGGGTGAGAAAATCGCACGCGGCTTCGAGCTGCGCGAGACTCTTGCTCAGATCAATGATGTGAATCCCGTTGCGCGCGTCGTAGATGAACTGCTTCATCTTGGGATTCCAACGCCGGGTTTGATGTCCGAAATGGACACCCGCTTCCAACAATTCTTTAACGCCAATGCTTAACACAATTTTCCTTTGGTTGAGAGCCTGCCGCGTCTTGCGTGGCAAACCATCCCGCGGAACACGGGATTAATTTCGATGTTATTGTGGCCACCCAAACCCACACGGGCCCGGGCTGTTTAAGGCCGTTTTCACTTTCGCCGCCCGGCCAACGCCGGGAACTACAGCCGAAAAGAGGCCGCAGAATATCAGGGAAACCCTTCGAGGCAATAGATTTTTTTGGGCATGAAATTCGGCGCGCAAAACTTTGCGACATTGCCCGGGCGGTGGTGGAGTTGTATCCTCCGCCGATGAAAATATTACGGAACCTTTCGATTTGGGTGGCGGTGGCGGTGGGTTCGGTGGCAGCGGTGAATTTTGCGCGGGCCGGCGAACCCACGGCCTTTGACCTCGCCAAGGAAGGCAATCGCTACGTGGGCGAGCAGAGCAAGGAGAAGGTCGTGCAAATCCGCTCGGAGAAATCCGTCGGGACTCTCACGCCGAACATCTGGTACGTGGTCTTTTACGATCCCGATGCCACGTTCAAGGCCACCGAGGTGAAGTTTGGCGCGGGAAAGAAAATGACCGTGACCCGTCCGATGCGCGTCATCGAACTCGGCACGGGTGATCACCAGACCCTCGACAGTTCGAAGTTGAAAGTGGACTCCGACAAGGCGATCAAGATCGCCAGCGCCGAGCCGTTGCTCAAATCGCTCACACTCAAAGCCACCCGGCTGACGCTCCAACGCGGCGATGAAGGTCCGGTCTGGAAGGTCACGCTCTGGGCCGCGAAGCTCAAGCATCCCACCGACAACGCGGACATCGGCAGCGTCTTCGTCGCCGCCGACAGCGGCAAGGTCCTGCGCACCGATCTCCACATCAACAGCGTTGACTGACTTCTCGCGTGAACTCATCCGCCTCGAACTGGCAACAAGATTGTGCGGCGCTGATCCCGTGCTTCAACGAAGCCGCGACCATCGGCGACATCGTGCGGACCGCGCGCGAGCATCTGCCGACCGTGTTTGTCGTGGACGATGGTTCGACGGACGACTCCGTGGCGCGCGCCATCGAGGGCGGCGCCGAAGTCGTGCGCCACGCCACGAACCGCGGCAAAGGCGCGGCGTTGCTGGTCGGCTTTCAACATCTCCGCGATCGCGGATTCATCTGGGCGCTGACGCTGGATGGCGACGGCCAGCACGCGGTGAAAAACATTCCCGATTTTTTCCGTTGCGCCGAAAGCACACGGGCGGCACTGGTCATCGGCAATCGTCTGACCGAATGTCAAAAAATTCCCTGGCTCCGGCGGCGGGTGAATCGTTGGATGACCCGCCGGCTCTCGCGCCGTGCCGGGGTGACGTTCGCCGATTCCCAATGCGGCTTTCGCCTGGTGAATCTCGCGGCCCTCGCCGCGTTGCCGCTGGCCAGCGATCACTTCGAGATCGAGTCCGAAATGCTGCTCGCCTTCGCCGCTGAGTCCTGGCGGATCGAGTTTGTGCCGGTGGAAGTGATCTACAAACCGCGCACCAGCAAGATTCACCCGTTGATTGATACCTGGCGCTGGATTCGCTGGTGGCTGACGACGCGGCCGCGCGGCGCTGCGGCCTTGAAGATTTTGCGACCGCTGCAGGAAATCCCCGTTGCGCACTGATCCAGACCATGGCCAGAACTCCCACGTCCGCCACGATCTGCGGCCTGACAACCCGACAATGGGCCACAAAATGTGGCGGGTTCGCGCTCACCATTTTTTTGTTGGGCTGGTTTTACGGCCGGGCTTTGCCGCACGCGTATCCGAAGGATCGCCAGTTTGGTTTTGGTCACGGCGCGTTGCACGGTGCGTTGATGCCGATGGCGCTGCCGAGTCTGGTGCTGGGGAAGGACGTGGAGATTTTTGCCGCGAACAATTCCGGCCGGCCCTACAAGATCGGTTACATCGTCGGCATCAACCTGTGTGGACTGCTCGTGTTCGGCTCGGCGTTTTGGAAGCCGAAGAAGAAATCGTAGCCGCCGACGTGAGGAGGCGGAATGGCAGGACATTCAGAGTCCGCCTCCTCACGTCGGCGGCTACATCCACCAGCCGGTATAAATCTCGATCACGTCGAGCACGCCGCCGGCCCAATAATGATTCGCGGGCAATGAAAACGTTTTCGTCGCGCGGTCGAAGGAAACCTCCGTCGGTTTGGCCGGCAGGTTCGGATCGTAAGCTTGAAACGTCACACCGGTTTCTGTCTCGCCCGCGTCGAACAAAATCATCCCATGATTGATCGTCAGCTTCGGAAACAGCACGAGGTGGATGATGGGCGATGCGCCGCGCTGGATTTCCGCGAACAGACTCGCCGCTGTGCGTGCCTGGTGCGCGCGGGAAATCGGGAAGATCATCCGCCAATGACTGCGCAGCACATACGATTGCCACGCGCCGCCGCACTCCGCTTTCAGCAACGCCTCGTGAGTCCGGCTGAATTCGCGCAGGCCCGCGAAGCCGGGAAAGACCACGCTGGTTTCCGGCGCACAGGGCACGCGCGGATTGCGCGCCATGACGGCGCGGATCGCGCGGCGAAAGCTTGCCTCGTCAGCAGGTCGGACCGCGGCAGAGTCGAACCGCGCGTGATAAAGAAACTGCCGCGCCGCGCGGGTGAGCACGAAGCAGCGGTGCGCGTAGGTCGGTTTTGGGTCGCGCTTCGAGAACTTTGTCTGTCCCGTCGCGCGGTCGAACTCGTACGCCCAATGCAGTTCGTTCGCGAACGCGAAGCTGTCGCGTTCAAATTCAAAGCGGCGCGGCGGGAGCGCGGAATTCATTCCGCTTCCCGGGCCGGACGGTGAAGCGGGCTGAAGTCCGCGCTCCGGCGCCGAGGTTTTGGTTGTTTCAATCACGCGCTCAATTGCTGCTTGCGTTGAAACTTACGGATGCACTAACAACCTGACAATGCTTTACGAGCTTTGGCGCCAGATCGCCGCCGCGCGCCGTGACGACTTCGCGTTGCGCGACGCGGCTACGGGCCGCCGCTGGACGTTCGGCGAATTGTTCGCCGCCGGCGAAGGAGCGCCGAGCACCGCCTCGGCCAGTTCCGATACCGACGACGAGCCGAGGCGGAGTTTGGCGCTCCGCCGTGACGGCGCTCTCGCATTCCCACAAGGCAACTCGCCGGAGTTCATTCTCGACCTGCTCGTCGCATGGCGCGACGGGAAAATCGTCTGCCCGCTCGAACCCGGCCAATCGCCGCCACAGTTTCCGCCGCCGCCCGCGCCGTGCGTGCATCTGAAAACAACGTCCGCGACCACCGGCGCCGCCCGGCTCGCGGCGTTCACGGCGGAGCAACTCGCGGCGGACGCGGAGAACATCGTCGCCACGATGGGACTGCGCGCGGACTGGCCGAACCTCGGCGTCATTTCCATCGCGCACTCGTACGGCTTTTCCAATCTCGTCCTGCCGCTGCTGCTGCACGGGATTCCGCTGATCCTCGCGCCGTCGCCCTTGCCCGAGGCCCTGCGCCGCGCCGCGGACGGCGAACGCGCGCTCACGTTGCCGGCGGTGCCCGCGATGTGGCGTGCGTGGCACGAGGCGAACGCGATCCCGCCGGGTGTGCGCCTCGCGATCTCTGCCGGCGCGCCGCTGCCGGTGGAACTGGAGCAAGCCGTGTTCGCGGCGCGCGCGCTGAAGATTCATAATTTCTACGGCTCGACCGAGTGCGGTGGCATCGCGTACGACGCGAGCGACACGCCACGCACCGATGCCGCCTGCGTCGGCATACCGATGAAGAATGTTTCGCTCTCCGTGGCCGGGGATGACTGCCTGGAGGTCCGAAGCCGCGCCGTGGCGAAAACATATTGGCCGCAACCGGACGCGAATCTCGGTGGCGGCTGTTTTCGCACCAGCGACCTCGCGGAGATTTCCGACGGACTGGTTTGTCTGCGTGGCCGCGCGGGCGACCTCATCAACGTGGCGGGCCGGAAAGTTTCGCCGGAGACGATCGAGCGGGCATTGCTCCAGCACCCGCAGGTCTTGGAATGCCTGGTCTTTGGCGTGCCGAGTCGCGACGCGGAGCGGACGGAGGAAATCGTGGCGGTCGTCGTGAGCCGGGAGCGCGAGGACGTGTTGCGCCATTTCGTGTTGGAAACGCTGCCGGCGTGGCAGTCGCCGCGTCACTGGTGGTTTGCGGAAACGGTGCAATCCAATGCGCGCGGCAAAATTTCCCGAACCGAGTGGCGGGCGAAGTTTGTTGAGCAGCGCAATAAATTCGTTTGACTTCCCGCACGATCCCTTGAAAGGGTGAGTCGTTGAACGAGCAACCACAAACAGACTTGCCCGCGGCGCCGCTGTCGCCACACCGACCACTCTCCGAGTTCTACCCGGCACCGGTGGCGCGACAGAGCTTTGTCAACGAACTCTTCGATGAGGCCGCGCCGGACTACGACTGGGTGAGTGGCATCATGTCGCTGGGGAGCGACCGGTTCTACCGCCGGAATGCCCTGCGGAAAGCCGGCTTGCAGGGCGGAATGCAGTTGCTGGACGTGGCGACCGGCACGGGGTTGATGATCAAGGCCGCGCTGGAACTCGGCGTGGACCCCGCGCACGTGATTGGCGTTGATCCCAGCCGGGGGATGCTGGCGCAGAATCGGGAACGCAACCCGGTGACGTTGCTGGAAGGCCGGGGCGAAGCGCTGCCTTGCGCGGATGCCAGTTTCGACTTTGTCTGCATGGGCTACGCCCTGCGTCACGTTGAGGACCTGCACAAGCTCTTTGGCGAATTCCGCCGCGTGTTGCGGCCGCAGGGACGGGTGTTGATCCTAGAGATCACCCGGCCCACCAGTCCGGTCGCGTTGTGTCTGATGCGTTTCTACATGCAAAAGCTGCTGCCGGGCCTGGGTTGGTTGCGCCGTCGGAACCGATCCACGGCGAAGCTGATGCAGTACTACTGGGCGACGATTGCGGAATGTGTGCCACCGTCCGCCATCCTCTCGGCGTTGGAAGCCAGCGGTTTTAGTCGCGTCAAGCGCACGACCACCGGGGTTGTTTTGAGCGAGTACGTTGCCCAACGTTGAGCGAACGGGTGCTTTTGAGACTGCGGGGCTAACTCGCCTTGCGCAGTTCTCCGCTCAACGTCAACTCCGCCGTGAGCACAACCTTGCCCGCAACGGTCGCGGAAGTCTGTGACTGAACCAGATTCCCCAACCGGCCGGTGATGCGCGCTTCCAGCCGCACGACTTCGCCCGGCTTGGCCGTGCCGAGAATTTTCACGTTGCGCAGTGCGGTGAGTTTCAAGCCGGGCAGGGGAGCGATGGTGGGATCGCTTTGCGCGACAACACCGGCGAGCTGCGCCGCGGCTTCCACGAGCAACACGCCGGGCAGCAGCGGTTCGCCGGGGAAATGGCCGCGCAGAAACGGTTCGTCACCGCGCACGCGATATTCGGCCGTGCCTTCCTTTCCGGGCGTGAGGCTGAGAAGTTTGTCCACGAAGCGAAACTCCGGCCCGTGCGGGAGAAGACGCAGAGCAGCTTGAAGTTCGTCGGAGTTCATTGAGAGTGATTTTGTTTTTACGCTCGCCCTCACCCCGGCCCTCTCCCCCAGGGAGAGGGAGAATCATTTTCCGTCGCAGGTTGAACCGAGGTCTGCCGATGGCTCCACCATCGTAGAAAAGTCGAGGAGCGACCAACGGCTGTCCCCTCTCCCCGGGGGAGAGGGCCAGGGTGAGGGCGAGCGTTCATCAAACTTGCTGTATTACACTCAGTTTTCATTTCCCCATCGGCTCGGTGATTTTGAAACCGGGTTCGGGTTTCCAACTGAACAATCCCGCCTCCAGTGGCGGATTCAGCACGGCGTTCGTGTAATCGTTTCTCATGCTCGACCCGTCCACGAAGATCATCTCGTTGCTCGTCAGCGAAAAATCATTCGTCGCCAGCCCAATGCGGATTTCCTTCATCATCTTGCGGGCGAAGGCGCTGGTCGGTTGCATCGCGAGCCGCCACGAGCCGTTGGTCTCGATGAGCGAAAGAATCCGAAAGCGCGCATCGAACTCCGCGCGGTTGCGCGGGAAACCGGCATCGAGCAACGACAACATGTCGCGCCACTCGCCGGGCGCTTTATCGCCCATCGGGTAACGCTCGGCGCGTTTGAGCAATGGGTAGATGACAAACATTTCGTCCGCCTGCCGGAGCGCGATGGTTTTCGCGGGGCGGCCGAGTTCCCAGCGAAACTTGTTCGGCACTGCGAACGAAATGTGGCCCGTGGCGACGAGCGGTTGCGTGAGCGTTTTGAGCGAGCGCGTTTGCGTAACGTCGGCGGACCAGGTTTGCAGATTGGTTTGGGATGCGAACCAACCGTTGAGCACCGCGTTGGTGTCGGCGGCGCGGGTGACAAAGCTCCAAGCACCAACATCCAAGCTCCAGAGAAGCACCAAGCACCAAGCTCCAAGCCGCTGCCGGCGCACGCGAATAATTTTGGAGGTTGATGCTTGGAGTTTCACTGGATGTTGGTGCTTGGTGCTTGGTGCTTTTCCTGCGTCGGCCATACCGGCACGAAATGATACCATTGATTGAGATGCTGGCGAATCGCCGGCTCGAACGCACGCAGGATTTCCTGCGTGAGCCGGATGCGCCCGTCGCGATGGCCGATGGCGGCGCGGTCGTAACGGATTTCCGGCAGGATGTTCGCCGCGTAACCGCCGGGCTGCCGCACAATCACGCCCGGCACAATCGCACAGCCAGAGGCGCGGGCGAGTTCCGCCGCCGCGTTCGAAGCCTGGATCGGCCGGCCAAAGAGTTCGACCGGCACCGCCTTGGGTGCGGGCGGACGATCCACCAACAACGCCACCGTCGCGCCGGCCTGCAGGCGCTTGATGATTTCGATGAACGCAAACGCGTCTTCGCCGACGACGATGGTTTCGATGCCGCGGCGCGCGCGCGAAGCCAGTCGCATTTGGGTCAACGCCGCATCCGGCTCGGCCTGCGTGAGCACGAGCATCGGGATGCCGTGCTCGACGAAGAACGCGGCGCCGATCTCCCAATTGCCAAGATGCGGCGTCACGATCAGCACGCCTTTGCCGCGCGCGCGCGCGGCCTCAAAATCTTCCCAGCCCTGCCACGCGGCCTTCTCGCCGCTCACGTCCGCGCCGCTTTCAAAACGCCAGAGATCGGCAAGTTTGAGCGCGAATTCGGAAAACATTTTCTTCGCGGCGCGACGGGCGGCGGCGCGGTCGCCATTCAGCACGGGCAGAAAATTTTCGATGACGACCTCGCGCCGGTGCGTGGCGAGGTGCCAGTAAATCCGGCCGAGCGTTCGCGCCAGCGCGGTCGTGAGCGCGGGTGGCAACCGGCGCACGACGATCAAGCCAAGATTCCAGAGTTTGGCGGAGTAGAGCGAGGAGGGCGAGTGCCTCGCTGTAGGAGACGACGTGAGGAGGCTCTGATTCTCCGTTGTTCCGCCAGAGTGAGACTCCTCAAGTCGTCTCCTACAATTGAAAAAATTCCACCACACTGGCAGCACGAACACGGCGAGCAACATGTTCGCGGCGATGCCGACCGCGCACGTCTGGCCGAGGCTCGACATGCCGGCGTTGCTTGAAAGTCCGAGCGAGCCAAAGCCCGCCACCGCCGTCCCGCCGCAGAGCAGCAACGCGCGCCCCACCGAGCGGTGCGCGACGGCGAGATCGCCGCCGTGCCGCCGCAACCCAAGTTGCATGAAGAGGCTGTAGTCCACACCCGTGCCGAGGATGAGCGGCAGCGCCATGAGGTTCAGCAGATTCCACGACCAACCGGCGGCGCGCATCACGGTGAGCAAAATCAAACCGCTCAGCAGCAACACTCCGACGCTCAAAAGGATTTCCGTGAAACGCCGGAACGCGAGCCAGAGCGAAAGCAGCACCAATCCGAGCATCGGCAGCACAAGCTTCCAGAGATTTTTTTTCACCACTTCGAGCATCTCGCTGCCGAGCAGTCCCCACGCGCCGAGCCAGACGCCGTCGTGCGGGAGTTGCGCGTCGAAGTCCCGGAGCGCGGCGAGGTCCACGCCGTTCGTCGGCGGGAAAAGAAATCCGACAGCGTAAAAGTTTGTGCCCTCGCGCACGGCGAGCTTGTCGAAAATCCACGAGCACAGCGGATTCGTGGGCCAGAAAACATTCGTAGCTGCGGCTGCGACCTGCCACGAGTCGAGCAGGCTGCGGGTCAAACCCAGCGCGTCTTCGGAGAATCCGCCGGCAAGCGCGGCGGTGCGGAACATTTCTCGTTGGGCGACGAGGCGCGAAGCGGTGGCGCGGTTGGCGAGTTGATTTTCCGGTCGCGGCCACAGCGCGGCGGGCAACGTGAAGCTGGCGAGGGTTTGATTCGAGACGGCGGTTTCGAGCGCGGGCACGACCGCGTCGAGACGGCGCGCGACTTCACTTTCATTTCGCCCGGCGATGACGAGCCAGAGCGGGTCGCGGTTCTGATTCAGGTTTTGCTTGATGGCCTCGATCGCGGTGTAAGCCTCGCTGTCGCGCGGTTCAAGGGCCTTCGCGCTGGCGTCGAGTTTGGGGAGACCGTTAAGCAAAACGATTCCGCAGCCGAGAATCAACGTGGTCGTGATGGCGAAAATGATTTTCTCCCGCGTCCTGGGAGCGCCGGCATCCCTGCCGGCGAGTTCCTTCGCATGCAACACGCCGGCAGGGATGCCGGCGCTCCCAGGATGCATCCGTTCAGGAAACAGCGGCGGGAGGAACGCGAAGATCATCACGCAGGCCGAGAGCGCGACGCCGACGGCGACGAGCGAGCCGAGTTGCGCGAGGCCGGGCAAACCGCCGAAATTCAACACGACGAACGCCGCGATGGTCGTGACCGCCGCCCAGAAAATACTCGGTGCGATGGCGCGACGGACTTGCGGGATGGAGAGGCCGGGGTGCGCGAGCGCTTCTTGATAGTGAACGACCGCGTAGTCCACGGCGAGGCCGAGCAGAATTGCCGCGAAACCCATGCTGACGACATTGATCGTGCCGAAGATCAGTCCGCCGAGCGCGAGCGTGCTGGCGAGAATCAACGCCAGCAATGTGAGCAGCCACAGCATCGGTTTCCAGCGCCGATGCGCGAGCCAGAACAAAATTGCGATGATGACCGCCGTGCCGAAAACGGAAACCGTGATGTCGTGCTTCATGCTGGCGGAGATTTCCGCGACGAACGCGGGGCGGCCGGTGAAGCCGACGGAAACTCCGGCGGGCGTGGCGCGGGCGACCGCTGGTTTCACTGCGGCGAGCCAGTCCGAACATTCGCGGTAGCCGGCCAGTTCACCGCGCGATTTTACGAAGAGGATGCGGAACTTCCCGTCGGGCGAAGCGAACATTTCATCGCCCTGACCGAAGCTCGACGCTGCGCCCGTGACGTTTTCGGGCAGGCGCGTGAGGCCGAACGGATCGTAACTGAGCCGCCCAATCTCCGTGGGCGAAAGCGTGGTGGACAGTTCTTCGCGCGTGGCGGCGAGGATGGCGGGGAGATTGGTTTCGGCGAGGCGCACGGCCAGTTGTGAAAACATTTCCGGCGGCTGGTTGAACCAGAGGTGCGCGATGAGCTCGGCGGTCTGTTCGGGATGCTCAAGCCACGGCGGTTGCCAGATGACATCGGCGACGAGGTTGGTGTTGGCGCGGAGTTTTTCGGCAATGGCTTGCGCGGCTTGGGTGGCGGCTTCGCGATCCGGTGCGCGCAGCGTGATGACGAGTTCGCGCGAGTTGGAGAATTTCTGCTGGTAAAGTTTGACGCCGGTCACGGCCGAGACGTTGTCCGGCAAAAGATCGAGGACTTCGACGTTGAAGCGAAGACGCGCGAGGCCAAGCGCCAGCGGAATGAGCAACAGCAGCCACCACGGACGAAACCAGCGCGATTTCATTGCCGGGCCCCAATGGTTTTGGACTGCGCCGGCAGAGCGCAGCGGCGACGGCGCTTTTGGGGTGACCTGAGCGGCCAGAAATTCCAAAGCGGTGTCTCCCGATTCGGATCGGGATTGCCACCGCAGTCCAAAGCGCTTCGGGTGATCCGACGGTTCATTTGAAAAAACCGCCCTCCAACGTTTCGCCGGTGCGCGAGTTTTCCAAACGCCACGAATCCGCGGCGATGTGCGTGAAGCGCCAGTTGCTTTTCAAACTCTCGCCCGCAAATGCGCGCGGGAGTTGAAACCACGCAAAGCGCGACGGCGGTTCGTTGCGCCCGGTCCAGCGTCGCTCGCCGCTGCCGAACTCAATCTGCCACTGGCCGTTCATCATTTGCGCGGTGGCGAGGTTGAACGGCGGTTTCGAGATTTGAATGAAGAAATTTCCGTTCGCGTTGGTGGCGAGCAGAATTTCACCGGCGAGTTCGGGGCGCGAGCGCGTGGGTTTCCAGACGGCCTGACCTTGTTGCACGCGCCAGCCGGGCGCGGAAAGATCGGCGGGTGGCAGCGGCGGCGCGGTGCGACAGCCGGCGACCAGCATCGCGATCAGGAGCAGCAGCGCGCCGGGTCGTAGGCCGGCGCTCCGGGCGCGCGGATTCATGCTTGGGGCGGACATGCGGGAGGATTTTTGGCCACGATGACGATGGGGAGGAAATTGATGCGGGGCGACATCGGCCAGCGCGCCTGGATTTTCACGAACAAGAAGAAAAGTTCCATCCGCCAACGGAGCGCCCAGCTTCCCTCCACTTCACCGGCGAGCACACCGATGACGGCGGAGAACAGATTGTAACGTTCGGTCGGGCGCAAAAAAAGCTCCATGAACGGCGTCGTGTAAAAATTTTCCACCATGCGCCAGTAATACATCAGCCCCTTCTTGACGCGCTTCTCATAAGCCCGGAATCGCCGACCGCCGGGTTGGCCCGCAGCGATCGCTCCTTCAACCGTTTCCGCGGCCAGCTTGCCGGACCACATGGCGAGGAAAACTCCAGCGGAAAAAATCGGGTCCATGAAACCGGCGGCGTCGCCCACGCGCAGCAGGCGGTCGCCAACGAGGCGGCGGTTGTAGTAACTGAAATCACTCGTGGTGCGCGTTTCGTTCACGCGCCGCGCGTTTAACATGCGATCCTTCACGGCAGAGGCGGACTCGACCCAGCGATCAAAAATTTCCTGCGGCGTGCCTTTTTCCTGCGCGAACTCGTCCTTGTCAATGACCAGTCCCACGCTGGTCTTCTCGGCGGAGATCGGGATGAGCCAGAACCATTTGTCGGGCAGGCGCACGATGATGATGTCGCTGTTCGCCTCGCCGTCGTCGCGCCGCACGCCGGTGAAGTGGCCGAAGACGGCGAGCTTTTTGTGGCTCGGGTGCGTGACGCGGAGTCCTTCCTGATTACCGGTAAGATTGCCGCGACCGCTGGCGTCAATGAGGTAGGCGGCGCGAAACTGATGCGTTTGGCCGTCGGGGCCGGACGCTTCAAGGTTCACGCCGTCCGCGTCCGTCGCATATTTTGCAACGGTCCAACCCTCGCGGATGTCGGCGCCGGTGGCGCGGGCGTGCTTGAGCAAGATGTGATCGAACACAGCGCGCTCGACCTGGATGGCTTCCGGTTCGCGATTGTATTTGCCATGGCGGAAGGCGAAACGGGTGCCGAGCGTGCCGTTGCAAAGGTCGAACCGCGCGCCAAATTTTCGAGGGAAACCCGCCGCCTCCAGGGCCGGCAGCACACCCATCTCGCGGAAGATCGTCATGTTGCAAGGGAGCAGGGATTCGCCGATGTGAAAGCGTGGAAAGATTTCCTTTTCCAGAACGAGAACGCGTTTGCCGGCACGCGCCAGGAACGTGGCAGCGCTGCTGCCGCCCGGCCCGCAACCGATGACGACGGCGTCGTAGGTTTCCGAATTCACGGTGGGATTCTTTCGCAGCGATGGCGCGGGCGCAAGCGCGGGCTGTGCAGCCGGGACGCCTGCCCCACTATCAACTACCATGACCATTGCTTGCGCGCGTTTGACAGGCCGACGTTTGCGAATATACTGCGCGTCCGTTTATGAATCGTAATCCGCATGTGGCCGTGGTCGGTGCGACGGGAGCCGTCGGCATCGAGATGATCAAGACACTCGAGAAACGCAATTTCCCGGTCGGGAAGTTGACGTTGCTCGCGTCCGCCCGTTCCGTGGGCAAGAAGCTGAAATTTCGCGGCACGGATCACACGGTGACTGAACTCACGAAGGATTCGTTCGCTGGCATTGACATCGCGCTGTTCAGCGCGGGCGGCGACATCTCGAAAGAATTCGCTCCCCTCGCGGTGAAAGCGGGCTGCGTGGTCGTGGACAACTCCAGCGCGTTCCGCATGGACCCGGACGTGCCGCTCGTGATTCCCGAAATCAACGCGAGCGACGTGAAGAAACACAAAGGCATCATCGCGAATCCGAACTGCACGACGGCCATCACGCTCATGGCGCTGTATCCGCTGCACCAGGCGTTCAGCGTGAAACGGATTTTTGCTTCGAGCTATCAGGCGGTTTCCGGCACGGGCGCGAAGGCGATCGAAGAACTCGAACGCCAGGTCGAGCAGGTCGTCAACAAGCAGCCGGTGACGAAGGAAGTTTATCCGCACCAGATCGCGTTCAACGTATTGCCGCACGTGGATTCATTTTTGCCGAGCGGCTACACGAAGGAAGAGATGAAGATGGAAAACGAAGGCCGCAAGATCATGCACCATCCGACGTTGCGGGCGAGCGTGACCTGCGTGCGCGTGCCGGTTTATCGCTCGCACTCCATCGCCGTAAGCGCGGAGTTCGACAAGCCCGTGACGGTGGAAGCCGCGCGCGCCGTGCTGAAGAAAGCGCCCGGCCTCGATCTCGTGGACGATCCGGAAAATAAAAAATATCCGATGCCGCTGTTCACCTCCGAGAAATACAACTGCGAAGTTGGTCGCGTCCGTCTCGACTGCGCGTTGGACAACGGCCTGTGTTTTTGGGTGAGCGGCGATCAGTTGCTCAAAGGCGCGGCGCTCAATGCGGTGCAGATTGCGGAAGAGTTGGTGAAGTAAACCCGCCGACCTGGCCCCCGGTTAAGTTTTGTTGTGCCGGGGTCGCGAGGCGAACAAAACCGGAAGGAGATTTTGCTGGCTGGATTCCCGACCAACCCGTAGTTTCGCGGCATGAGCCAACCGAGCCGGAAACGAGAGGACTGGCGAAAACAATGGCGGGCGCAATGCCGCCGCCAGTTGAACCGCCCGACCCTGAGCCGCATCAAGTACGGCTTTGCCTACGTCTATAAGCCGGTGCTTGATGACAGCCCCAGCCGGGCGTTCGGCACCATGGCGGAGTATCGCCGGTGGTGCCGCATGAAGCTCCCACGTTATTTGGGCTATTGGCCGGCGCCCGCCCAACATGCCGGAAAGTAAATTCACCTCCGATCAGGCGGTCGCGGTGGCCGCCGCCTGCGCTGCCCATCAGGTGGATTATCTGTTCATCGGGAAAAGCGGAGCGATTTTACTGGGCTACCCCGCGGTGACTCAGGACGTGGACCTTTTTCTTCCCAAGGACCGCCAGAACGCCGCGCGCATGATCCGCGCGCTCCAAACCATCGGGTTCAAACTTTCTGCGACGATCCAAAAACAAATCCGTGCCGGCGCTGACTTTGTGCAACTCAAGCGTGGCCCGTTCGATCTGGATTTGATTCATGCGCCGGATGGCATCCCCAGTTTTGACGAAGCCAAAAAGCGATCCGTAATCCAAGACGGTTTCCCGGTCGCGAATCTCCGCGATATTATCGCCAGCAAACGAGCCAGCAACCGGGAAAAGGACCTCGTGGATCTGTTGCTGCTTGAGGAATTTCGCCTTGAATATGAGAAGCGGCACCCGCCAGCCCTGGAAACCGCCGCCGTGAAAGTCATGCGAACAACGACCGCGGCCAAAACCCGCTCCCGAAAGTGAGGGTTGCGGAGCTCGCGGAAAGGTTTGCGCTCCAGCAGCCCATAAATCCCCCCCAGACGAAGATTGAGAGTAAGAGACGAAGAGTCTATTTCCCCGCTTCCTTCGTGAATGCGTTCACCGTCTTGATCTTCGTCTCCTTCGCGGCGTCCATCACTTTCACGATCTGACCAAACGGCGCTTCGGTGTCGGCGCTGATGGCCATTTTGAGTTCGGGGTTTTTGTCCGATTGCGCGGCGAGTTCGCGACGCAATTGCTCCACGGTCACCGGGGTTGCCTGCGGGCCGACGCGGAGATTGCCTTGCTTGTCCACGGAGACGACGAGCGGCGCGGCTTCGTTCGCGCCCGTTTTTTGCGCCTGCGTGGATTCCGGCAACGCCAACCGCAGCGAGGGCTGTTGCTTAAACGTCGTGGTGACGATCAGAAAAATCACCAGCACGATCAGCACGTCAATCAACGCGACGACGATCACGGCGGGCGGCTGGCGGCGTTTGCGGATGTGAAAGCGCATGGTGTGAGCGCGAAGCGCGTGGCGTGACTTTAGACTTTGGACTTTGGACTTTGGACTTCTTCCCGGTATTGCCGGCGCAAGAATTCATCGCACAGCGTTTCCATTTCCACCGCGAGCATCTCCACCTTCTTGGTGAAATAGCTCCACGCGATCAGCGCGGGGATCGCAATCAGCAGGCCGAACAGCGTCGCGCGCAGGATGAGCGCGATGCCGTGGGCGAGTTTCGAGGCGTCCGTCAACCCGGCCACGCCGACGTCAGCGAACACCGCCATCATGCCGATGATTGTGCCGACCAACCCGAGCAACGGCGCGATGCCCACGATGATCTCGAGCACGACGAGGCCGCGTTCGAGGCGAACGATCTCGTGACGCGCCCGGGTTTGCAGCGCGTCCACATTTTCTTGTTGCGGCCAGTCGAGCCGCCCGGCGGCCTGCAGCAGCAGCCGGCTGAGTGGGGATTTTTTCTGCTCGCAGACGCGGCGCAGCACCGGCACGTCGGCCCGCGACTGGCAGGATTCGACGGCGGCTTCGATCTCCGCCGGGATGACGGCCTGCCAGCGCAGCGCCAACCCACGTTCGATGACGAACGTCACGCCGACGATTGAAGTCAGGATCAGCAGAACGTAAATGATGAGTTCCATGTTTTGTTTGGTTGACCGGTTCGCACGCGCGCCGTTCAAGGCTATTGATAATAAAAAATGAATTGGATCTTGCGAAAGTCCTCGCCGATCATCTGCCGCATCTCGCGCGGCCATTTCTCGAACGGCGCGGGATCCATCACCGCCTTCTGGCACATCAACGACAGGGTCTCCGTGACATTGTGCTCCACGGTTTTCACGTCGGTGACGCGACCGTCGTAATGCAACTCGAATTGCAACGTGACGTGGCCGCGCGCCTCGGAGGCATACTGGCGGTTGGCGAGCAAATCGAACCAACGCTGCGAAACCTGCTCGATGAACAGCGCGTCATACGCGCCGAACGGCGTGGCCTTCGCGTCGAGTGACGACATGTCGAGCCGGTGCTTCACGCCGCCGTCCTGCTTCATCTTCTGGCCGGGGATGCGGTCCAACGGTCGTCGCGCCGCCGCTTCATTGAGCGTGCGCGGGCGCGGCTTCTCGGCGTTGCCGGTGTCAGTACGCGGATTCAATTCCGGCTTTGCCATCGTCAGGTCGCCCGGCGCGTTTTTCGGTTTTGAACTGGCGCGCTCCTCCGGCTGCGGTTCGGCGGGCAGCGCGGGTTGCAGTTTGGAAATCTTGTTGCGATCCACGTCTTCGGTCTTGGGCACGACGTCTTGTTTGCCGGAAATTTTCGGCGTGTCCGTGTCGCGGTCGGCGTCGGGATTCGCGGCCTGTGAATTGTTGCTCGAATAATACTTCGCGTTCTTCGGCGCCTCGGTCGTGGCTTGTTGCGGCGTGACGTTGACGAACATCAACGGCGGTTCGCGGTCAGTGACCGGTGGTTTGTTCTCCGCTGGGCGCGATTTGAACGCGAGCGGCATCAATGCCTTGACCCACGTCGGCACGCGCAGGTTTTCCCACACGTGAAATTTTTTTCCCAGCTCATACGCGCCCCAGCCGCCGCCGTGCAACGCGAGGGAAAGCGCGAGCGCCCAGACCAGCCGCGTGGAATCGAGGCGGGTCAGGCGCAAAGAAACTTCCGGTGCGCTGCGAACAGTCATGCGGAGGATAGCTTGCCGCAGGAACTCGGTGCGGGCAACTGTTTCTAAAGCACCAAGCACCAACATCCAAGCTCCAGAGAAGCTCCAAACACCAAGTTCCCAGGTATTGCGATTCACAGCCGCGCTCTTGAAGCTTGGAGCTTGAGGTTTCTCTGGTGCTTGGTGCTTGGAGTTTGGAGGTTTGCTTAAGGTTTCGCATCTTCCACCGTCACGCGCAACTCCGCGCCGTTGCAGCGGATCTCCGGCACATACATCGCATGGCCCACGACGGGCAACGCATGGAATTGTCCCGGCACTTCCGCGCGCAGGTCGTAGCGGATTTCCCAGACGCCCTCGGGCAGCTTGTCGAGGAACAGCGCCACTTTGCGGTCGCGCAATTCCTGATAGACCCAGCGCTGACGGCCCGTAAAATCATTCTCCTCGACGCCGGGCGCGGGCTTGGGCTGGGGTTGCGGACGAACCGCTCGCGCACGACTAGGCGCGGCGGGCGTGGTCGCAGACTTTAAACTTTGGGCTTTAGACTTTAGACGCTCCACCGCTCCGCTTTTCAATTCGCGCGCGTAAAGCGATTCACCGCTGCGGACTTCAACCGCTTCGAATCCGGCAGGTTTCAAATCCTCAAACAGCAGATACTCGTAATTGTTTTTCCCCTCGATGGTAATCAAGGTCTCGACGCGCTCGCCGCTCTTCACCGATTCACCATCTCGCAGCGGTTCTTTGTCATAAACGTAACCCTTGAGCAGCGTCGGGCGGCCCACGAGCTTGAAGTATTCGCGCTTCACGAAAATCTCGTTGCCCGCCGGTGTGATGGGTTCTTCGAGACTGAAGAATTTTGCTTCGACCGAGAAATAGATTGGCGCGTCGCCCTTCCGTCGGACGAGTCGGACTTCGTTGCTGTCGGACGCCAGTTTCGGATCAATCGTGAACCGGCTCGGAGCGCTGAACACGTCCGCGCCGCTGATTTTCTTCTTCGCGATGGAGTTGCCGTTCACGATCAACTCGTATTCCAACTCCGGTTTCAGCTCGCCGCTGACTCGCAGATAATCGTTCATCGCCAGCACCACGATCGCGGTATCGCGCGTGTTGCTCCACTGCGCGCCGCGACGGTTCTTGATGAGCCAGTTCGTGACGGGTTCGATCAGCTTGTTCTGCGGATCAATCGCCAGCAGCGCGCGCAAGGCAAACGCCGTCGCCTCCACGCCGCCGTCGGACCAGCGCCAGTAAATGCCGTCCTCGCCCCAATGCGCCGTGCCCATCACGCCGGCGTTTTCGACTTTTCCGCCGATGAGAACGGAGGTGTCCGGCCGCTCGTCGCGTTTGACGCCGTTTTCCAGATTTTCGACGAGCGTTTTGGCTTCGCTGTTTTTGCCGACGTAATGCGCGCTCAAGGCGACCAGCGAACGCGTGTAGGCGTTAAGCTTCTCACGGTTCTTCCAAAGAATGTCGAAGGCTTTCGACTGGAATTGTGACGGCTGCCTGGCTTTTCCGTTGTGAGCCGCAAGCGCGTGCAACATGAACGCCTGCATGTCGTAATTCTCCTCTTCTTCGACGAGTGCTTTGTCGAGATAGGCCGCGCCGCGCTCAATGACCTTCGCTTTGATTTCAACGCCAGCCTGCTTTGCCAGTGTCAATCCCCACACAACGTAAGCCGTCATCCAATGATCGCTGTCGCCGGGCTTCCACCAGCCCCAGCCGCCGTCGCTGTGTTGAAAATCATAGAGCCGTTCCAGACCCGCTTTCGTGATGGCGTCCAGTTCGGCCAAATTCTTTTTGCCTTTCGGATGCGTCGCGGCGGCGGAGTTCGTTTCGATGCCGCCGAAGATGCGGCTCATCACGTCCTCTGGTTGCAGACCGAGGTCGCGGAGAGTTTTCGCGGTGATGGCGGCGGGTAGGAAACGGCTCATCGTTTGTTCCGTGCAGCCGTAGGGGTAATCAATCAAATATGGCAACGCATCGAGCATCGTCACGGCCATGCTCGGCGTGACTTGCACGACGAGCGAAGTGGAATCCGTTTTGCGCTCCTTCGGCAAATCGAGTTTCACGGTGATGTCGTTGCCGCGCGCCTTGCCGGACTTGGAAATGAATTTCTCGATGCCGTGTTCGTGGGCGATGTAAGTTTTCTCCATCGCATCGGCGTATTTGCCGCCGCGAGCCGTGACCTTTAGTTTCACTTCGCCGGACTTGGCGACGTGGCATTGCCGATCAACGCGTTTCTCGCTTTGCGGAGGAACTTTTATCGCGGGAGCGGACGTGGCTGTTTCCGTCACGACCAACCCGCCAACGTCAAAATCCGTTTTGACCGAAAGTTCCTGGTCCGTGTTGTTGTTAATGACCGCAGAAATTATTACCGAGTCGCCCACGACGAAAAAGCGTGGCGCTTGCAGTCGGACGATGAGCGGTTGCTTCGTGCGCGTGGTCGTGTTCGCGATGCCGAATTGATTCCCCGCCGAAGCCGCGCGCGCCGTGGTCTTCCAACCGGTGAGCGAGTCGGGATATTTCACCTTCACCGTCGCCTGGCCGTTCGCGTCGGTCTTCACGTCCGGCTGCCAGAGAATCGTCGAGCGGAAATCGGTGCGGACGGTTACAGCCGGGTCAGGTTCACCTGACGGTTGAGCAGGTGCCGTAGGCTTCCAGTTCGGGTCATTAACAGCTTCGAGTGCCATTCGTGCCGGGGCCGTCGCTGAAGCTGGCCGCTTTTGCGCGCGGGCGGCGTAGGAACGATTGCCGGCGCCACCACTGCCGCCCACCGCTCCACCCAAGGAAAGTTCACTCCGACTCTTTGCCTCGTCGAACATCGCCCCGTCTTCGCTCATCGGCCCGTTCGCATCTTTGTCGTAATACAAATCCAACCCCGCCTGCCGACGTTCACGAGAAGTTTTCTGCCTCTCGAAATCCCGCTCATCCATCAGCGTCTCATTCTCGCCCGCGACCAGCTTCGCGTAACTCTTCTGATTCATCGTGCTCTGCGTCTGGACGACTTGGTTTCGTTTCGTGCCGAAATAAAATTGCCGCGGGTCGCCGGCGTAATCGCTCTGAATGTAAAACACCGATTCGTCCACGAGACTCAGCGCGACCTCGGCGGACACGGGTTTGCCTTCATCGTTCTTCGTCGTGACGGTCAACGTGCCGTCCTCGCGCGGTTGGTATTGCGCGCGGTCGGGCTTCACGTCCACGGTCAGGAAATTCTTCGTCGGCGGGACGACGATTTGTTTCGTGTCCACGAACATCTGCCGGTCGTTGATGAGCGTGGCGCTGAGGAAAATATTCGGCACGTGCTTTTCCTCGATGAGCAGGTCAATCAACTTCACCGTGCCGTCGAGATGGACGAGGCGATAGTGGTAAAGGTCCTCGCCCTCGACGGTGAACAGCACGTAACGGTCGGCGGTCGGCGCGACGAGCATGATGGGTGCTTCGTTGCCGACGCGGAACGTGTCCTTGTCCGCGATGATCTGCACGCCCTGGTAGCGATAGCCAAGCTCAGTCGTCTTGCCGGAGCAAACCCACACGGTCGTTTCGGCGCGAATCGGATTCGTGACCTGGTTCTTTTTCTTCGCCACTTCATCCTCGCTCGTCCAAGCGACGCGATAGTAACCATCGCGCTCTGGTGTGAAGGTGAATTCCGCCAGCCCGTTCGTGTCCGTCTTGAGCGTGCGCGTGAGAATGTCGTCGTGCTCGTAGCCACGGAACTTCAAGCGCCAGCCGGGTTCATTCGGCTTGGTCGGCGGCGGCGGCCAGATGGAAGTTTTGTCGCGCAGAGATTTCAGTTCGTCGCCTTTGACTTCCTTGCCGTCGGGCGCGATCCAGATTTCCCACCAGTAATCGCGCGTGACCTTGACCGTGCCCTCGGTTTGCACCGGCTGGTCGTTCGCGTCGAGTGCCTTGAAATTCACCTGCGCCTTGTCCTGAGGGCGATAAATATTGTGATCAGCCTCGGCGTAAACGTAGTAGCGCTGCCGCGTCACGCGCACGTTTCCGTTGCCAACGATCTCGCGCCGCGATGAATCCGTCACGCGCGCCTCGACGCGATATTCGAAGTCCTGCCCGCCGCCGCGCGGCGTGTCGAACGTGAGCGTGGCCTTGCCCGTGGCGTCGGTCTTGATCGTCTCGCGCTTCACAATCTGCCCGCCACCGTATCCGCGACCAAAGCGCGATTGGTTGCCGTCCAAGTCCTCGTAGAACCACGGGAACTCCCGCGACTTGTGCCAGGATTGATAAAACGGATTCTGATTCACAATCACCTCGACGCTCGCGTTCGCCACCGGCCCGCCGAAATAATAATCCGCCTGAATTTCCACCTCGACCTTGTCGCCGATGCGGAAAGTTTTTTTCTTCCCGTTCTCTTCCGGCGTCGTCACGTTGACTTTGAATTCCGGCAACTTGTATTCTTCCAGTCGGAACAAGGTCGCTTGGCCGAACGGTTCGTTCCGCGGCCCGTCGCGGAACGACACGCGATACTCGCCGAGCTTCATGGTCTCGGTGAGTTCGAGCGAACCCCACACGCTGCCGAACTGGTTCAATTTCACCGTGTCCTCCTTCACTAGCGCGTTATCTGGTCCTTCAATGCGATACCAAAGGGTAGCTCCCGCTGGCGTAGAGAAGACCGAACCGTCGTCGGAACGACGGGCGATAAACTTCCATTGGACGGTTTCCTTGGGCCGATACGCCGGCCGATCGGTGAACGCATATGCACGCCAATAATGAATTCGCTGATCAGGCCACCAGGCGCTGCCAGAACTGAAAGCCTGGCGGTCGGCGGTAACGGCGGCGGCGAACAGTTCACCGCGCAAGTACGCCCTTTCAAAAACAGCGATGCCGTCGGCGTTAACCGCCTTGTCGGTTGAGCGTGTCTGCCAGCGCACTCCGTCATGCCAGCGTTCCCACAGCCGCACTTTGCCCTTGCGTTGTGGCGCTGAGTCGAGCGCGTTGCAGAAATAGACGAGCGCCTGTTTGCCCGAAATTTTAAAAACCAGCGCTGCGTCCGTGACTAGAATCAGTTCGCGTGCGTCCTTGCCGCCGCCGCGCACTTCGAGCACATACGCGCCGGGCGGAAGTTTCTTGTCGAGGCGGGGCGAAGCACTGTCTGGCTTGTAGTCGCCCTTGTCCCGGGTGTCGTGCGCCCATTCCTTGAGTTTCTCGCAGCCGGCGAGATTGATGGACGTGAGCCAGTCGTGTCGGCGCTTCTCGTCAATGGCTGCAAGATTCACGTCGCGCGTGAGGTTCACCGAGTAAAGCGCGAGGTCGATGCGCTTCACGTTGCGCCAATTCAAGTGATATTTGACTTCCGAGTCCGGCAGAAAAATGTTCCCGACGCTCAGGCCGACCTGCGGGTCGGTGATGTTTTTGATCTGCTGTTGCGCCTGATCCCAATAGCGCGTCTCGCCCTTCGCGAATTCCTTCACGAGCTGGCGGAAGAGTTCAAGCGCGCGAACGTAATCCGGCGCGAACGTCTGGCTGCCATCCTTGTGCGTGATCACGCGCCCCTGGCTCTGCATCCACTCGGCAAAATTGTAGAGCGCGTCGTCATACCAGTCCGTCTTCTGGCCCAGCTTGATCGCGCCCGCGAACTCGTCCGCCACACGCGCGCGTTGCTCCGCGTCGCCGGCCCGTTGGCGGAGCGACATCGCGACGAGATAATGCGCGTGCGCCTTGTCTCCGTCCGACTTCGCGATCTTCAGCGCGTTTTCCAGCACGTCGATCGCGACGTAGTTGCCCCAGTAGCCGTAGTAGTAATTGTGGTCAACCCCCGGCGGTCTGGCGCAGCGCCAGACGATCGCGAGGTAACGCTCGCGCGCCAGTTCGATGTCCCGCGCACCAGCCCACCAATCCAGCGCCGATTGGTAAAACGGCCACGCCGCGCCCCAGTTCTGCTGATTGCGCCGCGTCCAGTGGAAATCTCCGAGCGACTCCTCGACTTCCACCCACACGCGGTCGCGTTCCTCGGCGCGCTTCACATCGCGGACGAGTTTTTCCAACTCGTCGCGCGCCTGATCGAGCCGGGTGGTGTCGGCGGTTTGCGTGGCGGCCTGCGAGCGCCATTGCGTGTCGGCCCGGCGGAAACCGACCCAGCGCGATTCGGTTGGTGAGAGATTGGTGGCGTTGACGCCGGCGTAAAGCTCGTGCGCCTTGGCGAAGGATTTGTCGGCGTAAAACTTTTCCGCGTCGGCCTTGAGCCGCACATATTCGTCCGGCAGGGCGGCGGAGAGTTGAAGTGCCAGAGCGGTCGCGATGGTAAAGGTCGTCAGCAGTTTCATAATGTCCTTCCGTTGGACGTGTTCGGATGGAAAATGCTCTCCGGCGGGAAGCGGAGCGAGAACAAATCACATTCCGTTCATTTCGCCGACGCGCCGGGACCGGGTGGCGGCGGTGGCAAAGCAATCTTGCCCATGATCTCGGGCGCGTGATTCGTCGTGCAGACGACCGGCGGCATCGCCACGTCGCCCATGAGCACTTGTCCCATTCTTTCGCTGCGATGCTGGTTCGTTGGCCGCGAACACCCCACCACCGAAAGCACCAACGCACATAGCGCTGCACCAATCCGTGCCGCGCGCTCACGCAGCCGCCGCGTCCGCGATGGACAATCCGCCGTCAACATCCGGCCATCCGGCCGCCGATAAAACCGCCCGCAGAACTTTCCTTCCTTTTCACGAATCAAGGTCTCGATCTGCGCCCGCGTCATCGCCGAAAGGTTGAAGACATTCTTCGCGCACTGCCGACAGAACCGTGCCCGCTCATCGCCGTCCATGTCGTTCCAGCGCGCGTTGCACGGCGAGGCCACCCGGATTTCATCCACATTGATCGTCATCTTCATGCGCCTGTTCGACGGCGACCGGCGAGAAATGCTCCTGAAAATGATCGCTGTGAGTAATTTCCTTTCGACGTTCGCGCCGTTGGTCATTAACTTCCCCACCGCATGTCCGCCGAAGCCCAACTCACTCCCATGATGGCGCAGTATCGCCGCATCAAGGGCGAACTGCCGAAGGACGCGCTGCTGCTGTTCCGCCTCGGCGATTTTTACGAGATGTTTTTCGAGGACGCGCAGGCCGGCTCGCAACTGCTCAACCTCTCGCTTACCGCCCGTAATGGCGTGCCCATGTGCGGCCTGCCGTTTCACGCGGCGAACAATTACATCGCGCGCATCCTCAAAGCCGGACGCAAGGTCGCCATCTGCGATCAAACGGAGGAAGCCCGGCCCGGTAAACTCGTCAATCGCGAGGTCACGCAAATCCTCTCGCCCGGCACGCACTTCGATGAACGGATGCTGGTGGCGGAGCGGAACAACTTCCTCGCCGCCGTTTATCCTTCGGGAAAAATCTTCGGCCTCGCGCTGGTGGACTTGACGACGGGAGATTTCCTGACGACGGAACTGGAGTCGGACGCAACACTCCTCGCGGAACTGGAACGCCTGCGCCCGGCGGAAATTATTTTTCCGACGGAGGCGACTGGTCTGCGCGATTTGCTGCGCGGCGCGTTCCGCATCCTGAGCGGCTACGACGACTGGACGTTCGCGCCCGAAACCGCGCTCTACACGGTGCGCGAGCATTTCAAGGTCGCGTCGCTCGACGGCTTCGGGCTGAAGGATCGCAGCGCGGCCATCGGCGCAGCGGGCGGGGCGTTGCATTATCTCACGCAGAATCTGCGGCGCGACGTGAAGCATCTCACGAGGCTCTCGTTCTATCGTCGCAGCGATTTCCTCGCGCTCGATTACACGACGCTGCGGCATCTGGAGATTCTCGAACCGCTGCACCACGATGCGCCAAAAAATTCGTCACTCTACGGCGCGCTGAACAAAACCGTCACGCCGATGGGTGCGCGCCTGTTGCGCAGTTGGCTTTCGCAACCACTCGCCGCGGTCGCGCCGATTCGCCGCCGGCAGGAAGCGGTGCAGACGTTCATCAAAAACGCATCCGGCCCCGACAGTTTCCGTTCACAACTTGCGAGCGTCCGCGATTTGGAACGCACGCTCGGACGATTGAGCAGCGGCAGCGGCAATGCGCGCGATCTCGGCGCATTGCGCGTGGCATTGGAGCAGATTCCGGTGGTGAAGAACGTCCTTCACGGGTTGGTAGGGACGCGTTCCACCGCGTCCCTGATCAATGAGGAAGCTGGGGACGCGGTGGAACGCGTCCCTACCTTGTTGGCCGACCTCACCGCCCAGCTTTCCGAAGCGCCGGACCTCGTGGAGTTGATTTCGCGCGCCATCGTGGACGAGCCGCCGCTCGCGGTGAAGGAAGGCGGCATGATCCGCGATGGTTTCAGCACCGATCTCGATGAACTCCGCAACGCCCAGCGCGGCGGCAAGGATTGGATCGCCAAGTTGCAGGCGGACGAAATCGCGGCCACGGGAATTGCATCGCTCAAGGTGCGGTTCAATTCCGTCTTCGGCTATTACATCGAAGTTACCAATGCGAACCTCGACAAAGTTCCGCCGCATTACCATCGCAAGCAGACCGTCGCCAACGGCGAGCGCTACATCACGCCCGAGTTGAAGGACATGGAAGGAAAAATTCTCGGCGCGGAGGAGCGGAGCGTGAAACTGGAATACGAGTTGTTCCAGCGCGTGCGCGAAGAAGTGCTCGGACAAATGGCCCGCGTCCAGCAAACCGCCGCCGCACTGGCGCAACTGGACGTGTTGGCTTGTTTTGCTGAGGTCGCGCGGCTGCACAATTACTGCCGCCCGCAAGTCGGCGATGAAGGCGTGCTGACAATCCGCGATGGGCGGCATCCGGTCTTGGAGCAGCAGTTGGTGGATGAACGCTTCGTGCCGAATGATACCGGATTGGCGATTGCCGATTGCCGATTGCCGATTGAAGAAGCCAGCGGCGCGTCGGCTCAATCGGCAATCGGCAATCGGCAATCAGCAATTCCTCAAATCGCCCTCATCACCGGGCCGAACATGGCGGGCAAATCCACTTATATCCGGCAGGTGGCACTCGTCACCTTGCTCGCACACACGGGAAGTTTTGTTCCGGCGGCGGAGGCGCGCATTGATCTCGTGGACCGCATTTTCACTCGCATCGGCGCGAGCGATGATCTGGCGCGTGGACAATCCACCTTCATGGTCGAGATGACGGAGACGGCGAACATCCTCAACAACGCCATGCCGCGCAGCCTCATCGTGCTCGACGAAATCGGGCGCGGCACGAGCACGTTCGACGGCTTGAGCCTCGCGTGGTCAATTGTCGAGCATCTGCACAACGCCGTCGGTGCTAAAACTTTGTTCGCCACGCACTATCACGAACTGACCGAACTCGCCCAACGCTTGCCGCGATTGAAAAACTTCAACGTCGCCGTGCGCGAGTGGAAGGACTCGATCGTCTTCCTGCGCAAGATCGTCGAAGGCGGCACGGACAAAAGCTACGGCATCCACGTTGCGCGCCTGGCCGGCGTGCCGAAGGAAGTTCTGGAGCGCGCGAAACAAATCCTGGTGAATCTCGAAGAATCCGAACTCACGCCGGAAGGCAACGTGCGTCAACCGCGCCGCCAGCCCGAGCGCGACAAACTCAAGCAACTCGCCCCGCCGCCGCAGATGGATTTGTTTAGTTGAGCGCCCGCGCCCAACCGTCACGGCACGCTTTCAAACGTGAACGTGATCGTCAGGTCATCCACGCCCAGCGCGTGATCGTTGGACGTGTTGTCCGCATCCGCCCAGCGCAAATAAAACACGCCGCCATTCGTGACGGCGACCGTCGGGAGGTAAGTGCCGCCGATGCCGGTCACGCGATTCGTCGCCGCGTTGCCATCGAGCGCGCCCGCGGGGCCGGTGTCGAAGGGGGAGTTGAAGTTGAACTGGTTTCCCAGCGCGGTGAAGTTCGTTCCGGTCGTGCTGTACTGCAGCACGAGGTCGTTGTTGACGGCCGCGGTGCCGCCCTGCCGCCACTGTTCACCGGTGTAGCTGAGGGCGAACGACACGAGGTTCGATCCGGAAGCGTTGATGAAGCGCGCCTCGGTATCGCGCTGGAGGGAACCGGAAGCCAGCGAACCCAGCACGCGATCGGAATTGCCCGCGGAACCGAAGTTGTAATTGTTGCCCCCGGTGGACGAGCCAGTGCTCACCGTCACATTCGTACCGCTTACCGCTCCGGTGCCCGTGCCCACAAACCAGCCGGCGGGCGTGTTGGTGCCGGTGTCGCCGAGGCTGTCGAAATTCTCGCTGTGGCTGGCGTTGGTGACCGGGATCCATCCCGCCGGGGTGCTGATCGTCAGCGTGGCGATGCTGCTGGTCACGGCGCCGCTCGCGTTGGTGACGAGCACCGTGTAACCTGCCACATCCCGCGCGCCAACGTTGCTAATGATCAGGCTCGTCGTCGTCGTGCCGGAAAAGTGCGGGCCGTCGGACAAGTCCGCGCCGTTCTTACGCCAGCGATAGCCAAGGGGTGGACTGCCCGCCGCGTTCACGCTGAACGTCGCGGTCGTGGCGACGTCGTTGGTTTGATGGGCCGGATGGGTGATGATGGCTGGCAGCAGCGGCACGTAACTGATTTGCACGAACTGGCTGCGGCGATTCCGGTTCGCGCTCGCATCAATCGCGGACACGAGGAAGCGGTTCGTCCCTGGCACGAGTGTGAGCGTGCCGGAAAAGTTCGTCGTGCCGGTGATCGGGATGTCGTTGAGGCGGACTTCGCGAATACCGCTGGCATCGGACGCAGTCCCGGTCAGCGGCACCGTTGGCTGGCTGACGACGGCGTTCGTGGGGCTGGAAATATTCAGGCTCGGAAAAATCATGTCCCCGTTGGTCAGTCCGGCCCCGTAGAAACGGGCGCGGAAAAAAAGTGTGGTTCGATCCACGTAGGCGAAATCTCCGAACGAGGCATCGGCGACTTGATAAGCGACGGTGTCCCAGTTCACGAGATCGGTGGAAGCGAGGATGCGGTAGCTCGTGCCCGGGTTGCCATTGAGCAACAGGAGGAAGTCGCCGTTGCTGAGAAACTGAGAACTGGTGACCACGACGGGAGCGCCTGACACCGGCGACTGAAAAACGCACAGCATCAAAACCACTGCGGACAAAAGCGCCGGCTGAAGATTCAGGAATCTCCCAAGTCTCCCACGAATCGGCCTCGCCCGGAAATGTTCACCGTCGCTCATGACACTAGCCTCTGGCAGTCAGTTTTCGGAAGTGTTTCCCAATCGCTTGCAAAGTCAAGCCGACCGCTGGTACCGCCAACTGGAGCGCGACAAACTCCAGCCATTTGCGCCGCGGTCGCAGAAGGATTCGTTTGGGTGAAAATCCGCGCACAGCCACCAATCACCGGGTCGGATATGCGGCGCTGGTTGGCAGTCGGTGTTTGGGCACGCTGCAAGTCGGGTCTTCGCCAACGGTGTGGATTGTGTAGGTGCCACCGGCGGGGCAAACCGGGAGTTGACCGTCGTGCAAGTAGCCTTCGAGTTGGCTGGCCGTTGGGGTGTTGGTCATTTCCATTTTATTTTCCAACGCCCATTGCTGTTTGGCGCCGTCTATCTGGCGAAGGTTGTTGATGCAGGCGTTCATCTGCGCCGTTTCGCGCGCGCGGACGAAGTTCGGGATCGCGATCGCGGCAAGCAGTCCAATGATGGCGATGCCGATCAACCCCACGCCGCCGAGGGCGATCAGGACGATGGCCCAAGTTGGCAGGCCGGACTTCTGGGGCGGCACCGTTGGTATTGGCGGCGGCTGAGTTTCATTCATGGCAATTCCTTTCGATGCGGTTTTTGTGTTGCCACCTTGCTTGATTCGGTTCCGGAATTCAATCATTTCAAATACGATTCGAGCAACCGCGGCTGGTCGCGGGAATGATTCCACCCTGTGCGACATTCCGTGCTTGCCTCGCAGTCCGGTTCACCTTCAACCTGCGCCATGCTCCGAGGTGATTTTTTCGGCGGCCTGCGTGCGCGGGCCGTTGGGTTGATTTTTACACTGCTGGCCGTCGCCGTCGCGCTGGCGAAGTCCGACGACGGTTCCGTACGGGCGCAGGTGGACGCGGCGATTGCCCGCGTGCGGCCCGCGCTCGTGCGCATCCGCGTGGTCTCGACGGAATTCAGCGAAGGCCGCGAAATCAAACAACAGTCCGTCGGCAGCGGCGCGATCATTTCCAAGGACGGTTACATCGTGACGAACCATCACGTCGCGGGCCACGCGGCGCGGATGTTTTGCACGTTGTGGAATCGCGAGGAGGTCGAGGCCGAGTTGATCGGCACGGACGCGATGACGGACATCTCGGTCATCAAGCTCAAACCCACCAAGCCGCGCGTGTTCGAATTCGTCGGCTTTGGCGATTCGGCGGCGATGCGCGTGGGCGATTCGGTGCTGGCGATGGGCAGCCCGATGGCGCTCTCGCAATCCGTCACGCTCGGCATCATCAGCAACATGGAGATGATCATGCCGCGATTCTTCGGCCGCGGCGGGCAGTTCCGGCTCGATGGCGAGGATGTCGGCTCGCTGGTGAAGTGGATCGGGCACGACGCGGCGATCTACGGCGGCAACTCCGGCGGCCCGCTTGTCAATCTCAAGGGCGACATCATCGGCATCAACGAAATCAGTTTCGGTCTTGGCGGCGCGATTCCCGGCAACCTCGCGAAGGGCGTCGCCGATCAACTCATCGCCAAGGGCAAAATCCTGCGCAGTTGGGTGGGCGTGGACGTGCAACCCGTTTTCAAACGCGCGAAAAATCAGCGCGGCGTTCTCGTCAGCGGCGTGATGGAAGAATCGCCGGCGGCAGCGGCGGGCTTGAAGTCCGGCGATCTGATGTTGAGCCTCGATGGCAAGAAGACGGATGTGCGCTTTGACGAGCAGATGCCGGACTTCATGCGCATCACCACGGGCCTGCCGATCGGGAAAAAAGTTGACGCGGTCGTCGAGCGCGAGGGGAAGGAAATCAAATTGTCGGTGTCGGCGCTCGAACGCGGCGAACTTTTCCCGAAGCAAAAGGAATTGAAGCAATGGGGACTGACGGCGCGCAACATCTCGTCGTTGATGCGCCGCGAAATGAAACGCGACAATCTCGACGGCGTGCTGGTCGGCACCGCGCGCCCCGGTGGCCCCGCCGGCGAAGCCAAGCCCTCGCTTGATTATCGCGACGTGATCCTCGAAGTCGCCGGCACGCCCGTGAAAAATCTCGCCGGGTTGATCGAGGTCACGGAGAAGTTGACCGCCGGCAAGACCGAACCGACGCCGGTGATCGTGACGTTCGAGCGCAAGGCCGAACGGTTCATGACGGTCGTCAAGGTCGGCATCAAGGATTTGAAAGACCCCGGCCTCGAAGTCACGAAGGCTTGGCTGCCCGTCGAAACGCACGTCGTCAGCCGCGATATCGCGAAGCAGTTGGGCCAACCGAATCTCAAGGGCTTTTACCTCACGCGCGTCTATACCAATTCCACCGCCGACAAGGCCGGACTCAAACCCGGCGATTTCATCATCGCGCTCGACGGCGAAAAACTTTCCGCCTCCGCGCAGGAACACGAGGACGAACTCGCGACACTCATCCGCCAGTACGAAGTGGGCAAGACGGTGGAGTTGACGGTGCTGCGCGGCGCGACGGAAAAGAAAATCGCCGTGGAGCTGGCGCGCTCGCCGCGGTTGCAGCGCGAGATGAAGAAGTATCGCAACGACGATTTCGATTTCACGGCGCGCGACATCTGTTTCTTCGATTCCGCCGACGAGCAATGGCGCGAAGACCAGCGCGGCGCGCTCATCGAGGACGTGAAGCCCGGCAGTTGGGCGGAACTCGGCACGCTGTACGTCGGCGATCTCGTCCTGGAAGTGGACGGGCAGCCCGTGGAGAACGTCGAATCGTTGCGCAAGCAAATGGAAACCGTTGCCTCCGCCAAAAAACCGGTGGTGACGATGAAAGTCTTGCGCGGCGTCCACACGGCTTTCCTCGAACTCGAACCAGCCTGGAAGAATTAAACCCTCAACAGCAAAATACAAAATGAATCGCAATTTTACTCTCGCACTTTTCGTTACTCTCACGCTCGCGTTCGCGGCTCGGGCCGATGAAGTTTCTGAAAAAGGCCGTGAAATTTTCAAGAAACACCAGAGCGCGGTGGTCACGGTGCAGGAGGTCGTGAAGATGACCTATTCCTCCGCCGGGCGCACCGCCGAGCCGCGCGAGAACAAACAGGACCTGACCGGCACGGTGATTGATCCCTCCGGCCTCACGGTGCTCGCGCTCTCCGCCGTGGACCCGAGTGAGATGGTCAAACGCATGTATCCCGATTACAAAATGGACATCGAGGTCAGCGACGTGAAAATCCTGCTCGACGACGGCGCGGAAATTCCCGCCGAGATCGTGCTGCGCGACAAGGACCTCGATCTCGCCTTCATCCGGCCCAAGGCGAAACAGTCCACGCCGATGGCCGCCGTGGACCTGACGAAATCTTCCACGGCGCAGGTGCTCGACAGTGTCATCACGCTCAACCGCCTCGGCCGCGCCGCGGGTCGCGCCCACGCCGCGTCCGTCGAACGCATCAACGCCGTCGTGTCCAAGCCGCGCACCTTCTACATCCCCGACAGCATGATGACGACCACCTCGGCGGGTTCGCCGGCGTTTGCTCTCGACGGAAATATCGTCGGTCTCATGGTCATGCGCGCGATCAATTCCGGCGGAGGCGCGAGCGCTTCGCGTCAGGATGCCGCCACTTCCATCATCCTCCCCGCGGAAGACATCTTGAAAGCCGCGAAGCAGGCGCCCGAAGCCAAGGGCGATGACGAGAAAAAAGAAATCAAGCCCGACGCCGCGAAGCCCGAGGCCGCCAAACCCGAGCCGAAGAAGGACTAAGCCTTGGAGCGTCGGCGAATAACCGCTCGCCAACCCGCGTCGAACGCCGCACTGTAAACGCGATGTCATTGATCGAGCGCTCCATCCAGGTCGGCTACCGGCTGCGCGTGCGCTTCACCGAGAACGTCTTCGACGCCGCGAACCCGATCCTGAAATCCGTCCTGACCGAGGACGTTCACGGCCCGCGACCGAAAGCCCTCTTCGTCCTCGATGAATCGCTGGCCCGCACGCAGCTGGAACTTGCCCCGCGCATCGAAAATTATTTCGCCACGCACCGCGATGTGCTCCAACTCGTCTGCCCGCCGCTCGTGATCGAAGGCGGCGAGCGCACGAAGAATTCTTATTTCCACGTCAGCGAAATCCAGTCGCACGTTGACCGCTATCACATTGACCGGCACTCGTACGTCATCGCCGTTGGCGGCGGCGCGCTGTTGGACATGGCGGGCCTCGCGGCGGCCACCGCGCATCGCGGCGTGCGGCACGTGCGGCTGCCGAGCACGACGTTGAGCCAGTGCGATTCCGGCGTGGGCGTGAAGAACGGCATCAACGCGTTCGGCAAAAAGAATTTCATCGGGGCGTTCGCGCCGCCGTTCGCCGTCATCAATGATTTTCAACTGCTCGAATCCCTCACACCGCGCGACAAGCGCGCCGGCTACGTGGAAGCCGTGAAAGTGGCGCTCATCCGCGACGCAAAATTCTTCGACGAAATCGAAGGCGCGGTGGAAAAGCTGCGCGCGTTCGACGCGGCGGCAATGCAGCGACTGATTTTTCGCTGCGCGGAATTGCACTTGAATCACATCGCCACGAGCGGCGATCCATTCGAGTCCGGCTCGGCGCGCCCGCTGGATTTCGGCCACTGGTCGGCGCACAAGCTGGAGCAATTGTCGGAATTCAAAATTCGCCACGGCGAAGCTGTCGCGGTCGGCATCGCGCTGGACACAATTTATTCGCGAGCGATGGGTTTCCTTTCCGCGGCGGACGCCGAGCGCGTGTTGCGCTTGCTGGAGGCACTGGGCTTCGAGTTGTTCGCGAACGAACTGTTGCACGTGGATTCGGAAAACTCGCTGATGGTCGTTAACGGGCTGGAGGAGTTCCGTGAACATCTCGGCGGGCAACTTGCCATCACATTGCTGCGCGGCATCGGACTAGGATTTGAAGTCCACGAAATGAACCTCGCGAAAGTCGTCGAGGCCATCTACGAATTGAAGGAACGCCACGCACGGCGGGCGCAACAGAGCAGCCGCGCTTCTGCGTAGCGGCGACTCGGCAGAGCGCCGCCATCCGAGCTTAGAGTCAGCGGCGCTCTGCCGAGTCGCCGCTACGCAGAATGAAACGCACCGCCGTCATCAACATCGTCGGCCTTACGGGTTCGCTCATTGGCGAACATACGCCGCGCATCCGTGATTTCGCGGCGCGTGGGGCGAAGGCGGTCGTCGCGCCCGCGTTTCCGGCGGTAACCTGCACGGCGCAATCCAATTACCTCACCGGCGCGACTCCGACGCTGCACGGCATCGTGGGCAACGGCTGGTACAACCGTGAACTGGCGGAGGTTCAGTTCTGGAAACAATCCAACCACCTCGTTGGCGGTAAAAAAATCTGGGACGAACTGCGGGAGAAATCCGCACTCCGCACTCCGCACTCCGCACTCACCCAGCCGTTCACCTGCGCAAAACTTTTCTGGTGGTTCAACATGTATTCCAGTGCGGACTACTCCATCACGCCGCGACCGATGTATCCCGCCGACGGCCGGAAATTTTTCGACATCTACTCGCAACCGTATTCGATGCGCGACGAGATCAAGCGCGACCTTGGCGAATTTCCGTTCGCCACGTTTTGGGGGCCGGCGGCGGGGAGGAAAAGTCCCGCCGGCGCGCCGGATGCGGCGTCGCGTTGGATTGCGGAGTCGGCGAAGTGGATTGAAAACAAATTCAGCCCGACGCTGAATCTGATTTATCTGCCGCATCTGGATTACAATTTGCAGCGCCATGGCCCATTTCTTGTAGGAGACGACGTGAGGAGTCTCAAATCAAATGCGGAGTGCGGAGTGCGGAGTGCGGGATCGAAGTCAGAGCCTCCTCACGTCGGCTCCTACAAGATCAACCCCGGCATCGTTCCCGACCTCCGCGCGATTGATGACATCGTTGGCGGGCTGATTGATTTCTTTCGCGCACGCGAGGTGCAGGTGGTTTTGCTTTCGGAATACGGCATCACGAACGTGGATAAGTCGGTGCATCTGAACCGCCTTTTCCGTCAGCAGGGCTGGCTCACGGTGAAGGAGGAACTTGGTTTGGAACTGCTGGACGCCGGTGCGAGCAAAGTGTTCGCCGTGGCGGACCATCAAGTGGCGCACATTTATCTCAACGATCCATCTCTGGAAGGCCGCGTGCGGGAACGGATCGAGAAGTGCGACGGCGTCGAGGCTGTGCTCGGCAAAAAAGAGAAGGCGGCGGCGGGGATTGATCATTCGCGCGCGGGTGATTTGATCGCCGTGGCGAAGGAGAACGCGTGGTTCACCTATTACTACTGGCTCGACGACGCGCTCGCGCCGGACTTTGCGCGTACGGTGGATATTCATCGCAAGCCGGGCTACGACCCGGCGGAACTTTTTCTCGACCCGAAGATTCCGCTGCCGCAATTGAAGATCGCGTGGCGGCTGCTGCAAAAGAAACTCGGCTTCCGGATGTTGATGGACGTGATTCCACTGGACGCGTCGCTGGTGAAAGGCTCGCACGGACGGTGCCCGACACATCAAGCCGACTGGCCGGTGTTCATCACCGAGCGCAGCGAATTGCTCCAGTCACCACAGCTTGAGGCGACGGATGTTTATCACGCGCTCTTGCGGCATGTGTTGCATTGAGCGGAGCGCCGGTCTCCGAACCGGCGCGTTGATGGCGTGATTTCGAAACGAGCCGGTTCGGAGACCGGCGCTCCGAAAACATCACGGCGGCAGTCGGTGCGTGGCGATGGAGCAGGATGGAACGTTGGAAACCGTCGGGCCGATCGTGTAGATACCGTTTTGTGGACAAACAATTGGGTTTTTCAAGTAAGGCGTGATGTCCTTCCACGTTACTTTGTCCTCCAGCTTCTTTTTGTTTTCCAACGCCCACTGCTGAGCCGCTCCGTCCATCTGGCGGAGATTGTTGATGCAGGCGTTCACGCACGAGACGCCTCGTCTTGGCCAGTGTGATCCGACGACGTAGAGGGCCGAGCCGACCATGGCGCAGACGGCAACAATATTGAAGACCTTCCAGAAACCGGTTGAAGAATCCTCGTGCGAATCGTTCATGCAAAAGATGAACACCTCCCGAACGAATCAGTTGCGGAAGTTTGCGCGTAAAACAGTGCTACGGAAGAACGTGGCTTGGGTGTGAGCAGCGCGGAGTCTCTCCTACTTTGCCCAAAGTATATGTGCCACCTTGAGGGCAAGAGGGGAACTTGGCCTTCCGGTTCAAGTAAGACGCAATGTCTCGTGGACTCACCCCGTCTCCCGGCTTCGCGTGGTTTTCCAAAGCCCACTGTTCCTTTGCGCTCTCCATCTGCCGGAGTTGGTTGATGCAGGCGGGGTGACCGTTACCTGTTCGAGCGCGAAAGAAGAAGTTGGGAATCACAATTGCCGCGAGAACCAACGCACCAATTACCGCAATGAACGAGGTCAGGGATGTCCGCGGGAGTTTCATTTCCGTCTTTCCGACGTACAGCAATCAACACCACGCCACCAACCAAGTTCTTGAGAATTACCTTCGCCGTCTCCCCGGCGCGAAGTGATACCCGCCGTGGACGCGACCGCCGCGCACTTTGCCGGGGAAGCCGGTGGCGGCCGCACCGGGCTTGGCTTCCTCAAAGAGCGCGGTGTAGGTGTAGTCGAAATTCTCCAGCTTCACGCGCGCGATTTTCTGGCTGATGAAACGTTCGATGGAGTAAACGTGCGGCGCGTCCTCGGCGACCATGATGGTGAAGGCGTCGCCCGAGGCTTCCGCACGGCCGGTGCGGCCGATGCGGTGGATGTAATCCTCGGGATGTTGCGGCACGTCGTAATTGATGACGTGGCTCACGTCCGCGATGTCGAGTCCGCGCGCGGCGATGTCCGTGGCGACGAGCACTTCAAATTTGCCGTTGCGAAAACCGGCCAGCGCCTGCTCGCGTTCGTTCTGCGTGCGATTGGAATGGAGCACGGCCACGGCGTGCTGGTGTTTCTTCAACATGCCGGCGATGCGGTCGGCGCCGTGCTTGGTGCGGCAGAAGATGAGCACGGAGTTGTAATTCACGCGCTTGAGCAGTTCGAGCAGCAGATCGGTCTTTTGCGAATCGGACACGGGATAGATGACGTGCTTCACCGTTTCGGCGGGCGTGCGGCGCGCGCCGATCTCGATGGTCTCGGGATCGTGCATCGCCCA
>SIBJ01000030.1 GCA_009695195.1 Pedosphaera sp. | reverse complement strand
GGAACGCCCTGAGCGATCCGAACCGCGCATGAGGAAACGGAGGCCGAAAAACTTTCCCTTGTTGATGCGCCCCCGGCAGGAAATCATTGCCGAAGCCACCCAGAAAAAATCAACGACACATGCCCTTAACTAAGCGCCATTCGGGACAGTTCCCCTTACGGATGGCGACCTCGGCTGGCACACGCTTGGCATCGAGGTCAGCGGAACGAGCGTCACCGGGAATTACGACAACACCACCATCAGCGGGAGCACCGTCGCCGGACTGACAGGCAATCTCCTCTACTTGAGCTATCGCGAAGGTTTCGCGAATAACGCCGATCCGCTCCTCCGGCCACTCACCATAGACATGGTCCCGGAGCCTTCGGCCGTGGTGCTTTCAATTCTCGGAGGCCTCGGCCTCTTGATTTGGCGTCGGCGCCGGTAGGCCGCGTCCCAATCTTTCCCAAGCCGCCCCTCCCGGGCGGCTTTTTGTTTCTCACTGTGAGGTCAGGAGCTCCCGGATTTTATCACCGGGCGTTCCGCTCCGCATCAGGCTTTCACCCACGAGGATCGCGCCGGCCCCGCAACGGGCCAGTCGCTCGACATCAACCCGGTTGTGAATCCCGCTCTCGGCGACAAGGAGTGACGCGTGACGAGCGCCGGCTGGCGCGAAAAGTTTGGCCGCCAATCGTTCCGATGCGGCGAGGTCCACTTCGAAAGTTTTCAAATCGCGATTGTTCACGCCGATCAACTTCGCGCCCGCGGCCAGCGCGCGGTCCAGTTCCGCTTCGTCATGCACTTCGACGAGCGCTGCCAGGCCGGCTTCCGTCGCGAGCGAGTGGAAATGTTTCAGCCGCGCGTCGTCGAGTATCGCGACGATCAGCAGGATCGCATCCGCGCCCCACTCGATGGCTTCCAGAATCTGCCGCTCATCAATGATGAAATCCTTCCGCAGCAACGGCAGCTTCACCGCCGCGCGGATTTGCCGGAGATAATCGAGCGAGCCTTGGAAAAACTTTTCGTCCGTCAGCACCGACAGACAGCTCGCGCCCGCCGCCTCGTATTCCTTTGCGATGCGAACCGGATCGAAGTCTTTGCAGATCACACCCGCCGACGGTGATGCTTTCTTCACCTCCGCAATCAGCGCGATGTCTCCCACGCGCGGCTTCCTCAGCGCGCCGAAGAAATCGCGCCGCTCATCGCGCTCCAGCATCGCATCGCGCAAATCTCCCGCCGCAATCGGTCGCACGGGCAGTTGCGCGACCTCGTGTTTCTTTTGCTCAACGATCTTGTCGAGAATGTTCATCGCGTCAGTGTTCCGTATTCAGTGTTCAGGGAATCCAAGCCGCCGCGCAACCGACTGAATACCGAACACTGAATACTTTTTCATTCTTCCTCATCTTTCACACCCTGCATCCGTTTCAGCGGACAGCCCGCGCGCAACCAGCCGTTCACGAACGCGTCCAGGTCGCCGTCCATCACGGCCTGCACGTTGCTTGTTTCCACACCCGTCCGCAAATCTTTCACCATACGATACGGCTGGAACACGTAGCTGCGAATCTGATTGCCCCACGAGGTGCTGCCTTTCTCGCCGTAAAATCGCTCCATCTCCGCCTTTTGCGCGTCCACGCGCTGCGCGTAAATCCGTGAGAGCAACAAGTTCATCGCGGTCGCGCGGTTCTGATGTTGCGAACGCTGCGCCTGCGACGCCACGACCAACCCCGTCGGAAGATGCGTGATGCGCACGGCGGTTTCCACTTTGTTCACGTTCTGCCCACCCTTGCCGCCGGAACGAAAGGTATCCACCTTGAATTCATCCGGCGGAATCACGATGTCTGACGAAGTCTCTTCGATTTCCGCAATCGCATCCACGCTGGCAAAACTTGTGTGCCGCCGTTTGTTCGAATCGAACGGCGAAATGCGCACGAGCCGGTGGACGCCGCGCTCGGCTTTGCAAAAACCGTAGGCGTTCTCGCCCTTGATGAGCAGCGTGACGCTCTTGATGCCCGCGCCCTCACCTTGCAGCGCGTCCTCGACCTCGACGTCCCAGCCGCGCGATTCCGCCCAGCGCTGATACATGCGCAACAACATCCCGGCCCAATCACACGCCTCAGTGCCGCCCGCGCCGGCGTTGATGCTCAGGATGCAATTGCTCCGGTCATGCGGGCCGTTGAGAAAAACTTTAAGTTCGAGCGCGTCGAGCTCCTTCAAAAGTTTTGCCGTGTCGCGATTCAACTCGGCTTCGTGTTTCGTCTGGGCGTCGGGCGGTTCGCCCTCGGCGAGTTCGAGCATCACGCGGAAATCGTCGAGCTGTTTCTCAGCCGAAAGCAGCGGATCAATTTTTCCGCGGAGAGTGTTCGCCTCGTCAATGAGCTTCTGCGCCTGCTCGCGATTGTTCCAGAACGTCTCGCCCGCCATCTGGGCTTCCAACTCGGTCAGCCGCTTTTGCGTGCCCGGTACGTCAAAGAAACCTCCGCAGGTGGGTGAGTTTCTGCGCAGCGGTCGTTACGTTGGCTTTGACGATTTCAAACATGCGCGCGCAAGATAGCGGATGGAGGGCGGCGGATGGAAGTCAGAAGTCGGAGGACTAAAAACGGAAATCTGCCCTCTGGCTTCCGGCTCTGACCTCACAGTTCTCCTTCGCGTTCGGTGTAGAACAACTGGTGTGCCCGCGCATAGTCCACCTCTGGCACCAACACCTTCGCCGGTCGGCTCAAATCTCCGTCGTCCGGCATGGACGCGTCCTCGAATTCCTGCGTCGCGGCGATGCCATGCTTTTCCAGCATCACCACGAGCATTTCCGCGTTCACCACCGGACCCGAGTAAAAAAGTTTCACGCCCGCAGTGTGCCACGCGGCGGAGATCTTTTCACGGCGGTTGAAGACTTTTTTTTGCCGCCATCGAATACTCCCGCTGCCCGCGCGTCTGACTTTTGGAACCGGATGAAAGCCGCCGCCTTCACTTTGATCGAACTCCTCGTCGTGATCGCCATCATCGCGATCCTGGCAGCAATGTTGTTGCCCGCGTTGGGACGCGCGAAAGAGCGGGCGTTGACTACGCAATGCGCCAACAATCTCCGCCAACTCGGCTACGCCATGCAGATGTATGGCGAGGACAACGCCGATCTTTTGCCCGCCGCGCACGGCAGCGTGGCGTGGAACAGCACCAACCCCGTGCCGTGGATGCGACCATTGCTGGAATACTATCGCGCCACCAATGTGCTGCGCTGTCCGGCCATGTCACGCTGCTACGAGAAATCACCGTTCAACTACTTCATGGGCAGCCGTACCGTTTACGCCGAGGCTTTTGCCATCGGCAGCGTCAACCTGCGACGCATCAAGTTCCCGACGCAATACATTCTCTCCGGCGATTCGAATTTCCCGTTCGAGACCGATGACGCCGACCAGGACAATTATTCGCAGGACACGCTCTTTGGCTTCGCGTCACCCGTCCACAGCGGTACGCTCAATGTCCTCTTCGCCGATTTCCACGTGAAGAACCACCGGAAATTCAGCGCGGCGGAGATGACTTATTCCTACGACACGCCCGGCGTGCCGTTTCTCTGAACGGCGAGGGGCTGCTTCCCCCGCCAGGGCGGATTTGTTGAGGCCCAAAATTGTCCGTGCGGGTGACGGGAAAATCCGTGTTCATTCGCTTGCGTCTTGGTTAAATCTCCCCGCGCAATGAAACGAACCATCCTGATTTACCTGGCCCTGCTCGCGTTGTTTGGGTCGGGGATTTTCTTTGCGATCAGGCAGGGACAACACTTGCCCGCGCCCTCGGCGGAGAACCCACTCGCGGCCGGCGTCACTGCGCTTCCCTCGCCCAGCGACACGACTTCGCTTTGGTCACCGCTGAGCGCGAACCTCAAAGAACCGCTCGGCCGGCTGTTGCTCCAGGTCATCGTCATTTTGCTCGCGACCCGCGCGGTCGGCGCAGTGTTCGCCCGTTGCGGACAACCGTCGGTCGTGGGCGAAGTGCTCGCGGGGATTTTGCTCGGGCCGTCGCTGCTTGGCTGGTTGTGGCCGGCGGCGTCCGGTTTTATTTTCCCGACCGAGTCGCTGGGCGTTCTGCGCTTGCTCAGCCAGATCGGCGTCTGCCTGTTCATGTTCGTCGTGGGATTGGAAATGGACCTCAACCATCTGCGGCAAAAAGCGCACACCGCAGTGCTTGTCAGTCACATCGGCATCCTCGTCTCCTTCTTCCTGGGCGTGGTGACGGCGCTGTTCGTTTATTCCAATTACTCCGCGCCGGGCACGTCCTTCACGCCGTTCGCCTTGTTCATGGGAATCGCGATGAGCATCACCGCGTTTCCGGTGCTGGCGCACATTCTCAAAGAGCGCGGCATCGCCAAAACTTTTCTCGGCAGCACGGCCCTGACCTGCGCGGCGGTGAACGACGCCACGGCGTGGGCCATTCTCGCCTTCGTCGTCGCCACCGCGCACGCCGGGAATTTTGCCATCACCGCTTTCTATCTGGCACTTGTCGTTGTGTTTGTGGCGGTGATGTTGTTCGTGGTGCGCCCGCAACTGCCGCGCTGGCTGGCGGTCGAACGGTTGGAAGCCGGCGGCCCGAAGCGCGGCGCCATGGCCGCCGTGCTGCTGCTGATCCTCGCTGCCGCACTGACCACGGAACTGATCGGCATCCGCGCCCTGTTCGGCGCATTTCTCGCCGGCGTCGTGATGCCGCAGAAAAAAGAATTCCGCGAATACCTCATCGTCCGGCTCGAAAACTTCAGTTCGTTGTTCCTCCTGCCGCTGTTCTTCGCGTTCAGCGGATTGCGGACGCACGTGGGCCTGTTGAACGACACGACCAGTTGGCTCGTCTGCCTCGCGATCATCGCCGTTGCCACGCTCGGCAAACTGGGCGGCACGATGGTCACCGCGCGACTGACGGGCATGAACTGGAACGACGCCTTCGCGCTCGGCGCCTTGATGAACACGCGCGGCCTCGTCGAACTCGTCGCGCTGAACATCGGCTACGATCTCGGCATCCTTCCGCCGCGCATCTTCGCGATGATGGTCCTGATGGCGCTGGTCACGACGTTCCTCACCGGCCCGCTCTTGAATCTGGCCGAGCGCGCAAAGCGACGCGGCGCGCCGGCGGTTGCCACGTCGTAGGTTTGCAAACAAAAATCCGTGTTCATCCGTGTCCATCCGTGGTTAAATTTCCACGCCCTATGGAATACGAAGCGGTCATCGGTCTGGAAACGCACGTCCAGCTCAAGACGAAATCGAAGATGTGGTGCGGCTGCGCCAACTCGTTCGGCGCGGAGCCGAATACGAACGTCTGCCCGGTCTGCCTCGGCCTGCCCGGCGTTTTGCCGGTGCCGAACGACGAGGCGTTGCGGTTGACGGTGCTGACCGGCTTTCTCCTCAACTGCGAGATCCCGCGCTTCGCCAAGTTCGACCGGAAAAGTTATTTCTATCCGGACATGCCGAAGAATTACCAGATCACGCAGTACGACAAGCCGTCCACGGCGAACGGTTACGTCGAGTTCGAGTTCGCGGGCGCGGGTTCGACCAACGATTTGTCGCGCGTGCGCATCACCCGCGCGCATCTGGAGGAAGACGTGGGGAAGAGTTTTCATTTCGACCGCAACAGCGGGCTGGATTTCAATCGCGCCGGTGTGCCGCTCATGGAAATTGTTTCCGAGCCGGACCTCACCAGCCCGGACATGGCCTACGAATATCTCAATGCGCTCAAGGACATCCTCGTGTATGGCGGGGTGAGCGATTGCGACATGGAGAAGGGCATGGTGCGTTGCGATGTGAATGTGAGCGTGCGGCCCGTCGGCGCGAAGGACCTGGGCGCGAAGATCGAAATCAAAAACATGAACAGCTTTTCCGGCGTCCGCCGCGCGTTGGAATATGAGATCCCCCGCCAGATCGCCGTGGTGAAGAGCGGTGGCAAGTTGATCCAATCCACACGCCGCTGGGACGACGTGGCGGCCGTCACCGAGCAAATGCGCACCAAGGAGGATGCGCATGACTACCGTTATTTTCCGGACCCTGATCTCATGCCGCTCGCGCCGGATGATGCGTGGCTGGCCGAAGTGAAGTCGCGCGTGGTGGAGTTGCCGCTGGCGCGCAAGCAGCGCTTCATGCGCGACTACGGCCTCCCGGAGTCGGACGCGGAGACTTTCAAGAATGACGTGCCGCTGGGGGATTATTTCGAAGGCATCGCGAAACACTCGAAGAGTCCGAAAGCCGTGGCCAATTGGGTCATCAACAACCTGCGGGCGAAGCTTTCTGAAAGTAGCAGCCGACGTGAGTCGGCTCCAACTGAAGCGTCCGAAATTGATCAGAGCCGACTCACGTCGGCTGCTACGGACGTGACGCTGGCCGACCTCAAGTTCCAGCCGGGTGCGTTGCTCGAACTTGTCAGCCTTGTCGAAACCAAGACCATCAGCAGCACCGCCGCGCAACAGGTGTTTGCTGAGATGTTCGACACTGGCAAGTGCCCCACGGCCATCGTCCAGGAAAAGGGCCTCGCGCAAGTCAGCGACACCGGCGCGATTGAAAAATTCTGCGACGAAGTGATCGCCGTAAACCCCGGCCCGGCGAACGATTTCAAATCCGGCAAACCCGCCGCGTTAAATTTTCTCAAAGGGCAGGTCATGAAGCTGAGCAAGGGCAAGGCGAACCCGGCGCTCGTGGGTGAGATTCTGGAGCGGAAGCTGAAGGCATAGGCGAACCGCCATGGAACTTCCGCCGAATTACTTTTCCCGACGCACTTTTCTCAAAGCCAGTTCGGCGGCTGTCGGAGGATTGGCTCTGGACGGATTCGTCTGGCCGGCGCTGGCGGAAGTTGGCGGCGAAGCGTCCGCCATTGCCGTTGCTGATCTGCCCAAGGGCTCCGCGCCCAAGCCGGTTTCGTTCCCGCATTTTCCAAGTCGCCTCCATGCTTTCGTGTGGCGTAACTGGCCGCTGGTCACGGCGGATCGGATGGCGCGAGTGGTCGGCGCGAAGAAGGCCGACATGGTGCGCATGGGGCGCGCGATGGGCTTGGGTGATCCGCCCCGCATCACCCGCGATCAACAGGCGCGCTCCTACATCACCGTCATCAAGCGCAACTGGCATTTGCTGCCTTACGAACAACTGCTCGACCTGCTCGGTTGGAACGCGGACCAACTCGCCTTCACGCTGCGCGAGGATGATTTCCTTTGGGTCAAGCTGGGCAATCTCAAACCCGCGTGCGAACCGTTGCGCTACCAGTCGCCGGATGAAATAATCCAGCGGCGGGAACGCGAGATCGCGCGGATCGTTCAGGAGGAGTTTCTGAAAGGCGCGGCCTCCGCGGAAGACCCGCTCTTTGGTTTCGTGGCGCAACTTTCACGGATGCCCGCTCAACCTTCAACCCCCAAGCCTCAAGCATCAACCAACCTTCGCTTCTGTTACTCCTACTTCGCCCTCTACGGTGATCCGTTGCTCGAGAAACAAGCTGACCCTTATCCCGAGGGTTTGCTGGCACGGCTGGCGCAATCGGGCGTCAATGGCGTGTGGTTGCAGGCGGTGCTGCACAAACTCGCGCTGTGCCCGTGGGAGCCGGAGCGCAGTGCGCGATACGCGGAGCGGCTGAAGAATCTGCGGGCGCTCGTCGCGCGGGCGCGCAAGCACGGCATCCGGATTTTTCTCTACTTGAATGAACCACGCGCTCTGCCGCTGCGTTTCTTCGAGAGCCGGCCGCAGCTCAAGGGCGTCGTCGAGGGCGATCACGCCGCGCTTTGCACGAGTGTGCCGGAGGTCCAGGACTTCATCTTAAATTCCATCGCGACCATTTGCCGCGCGGTGCCGGACCTCGGCGGTTTTTTCAGCATCACCGCCTCGGAGAACTTGACGAACTGCTGGTCGCATGGCGGCGGGGCGAAATGCCCGCGCTGCGGCAAACGCCCGCCGGCGGACGTGATTGCCGAGGTCAACCGGCTCTTCTGCGATGGGATTCGGAAGGCGGGCACGCAGGCGCAACTCATCGCGTGTGACTGGGGCTGGAACGACGCGTGGGCCGGTGACGTGATCCGGCAGTTGCCAGCGGAAGCCGCGTTGCAAAGCGTGAGCGAATGGAGCCTGCCCATCGAGCGCGGCGGCGTGAAGTCCGAGGTGGGCGAATATTCGATCTCCGCTATCGGCCCCGGGCCGCGCGCTCAGCGGCATTGGAAGATCGCGCGCGAGCGAGGGCTGAAGACCATCGCGAAAATCCAGGCAGGTTGCACGTGGGAGCTTTCCGCGGTGCCGTACATTCCCGCGGTTGAAAATGTCGCCCGCCACGCGGAGAACCTGCGCGATGCGAACGTCAACGGCCTCATGCTCGGTTGGACGCTCGGTGGCTATCCGTCGCCGAATCTGGAGGTCGTTTCGGAAACCCTCGCGTGCGGTTCGGCGGACGAGGCGATGCAGCGCGTGGCGGAACGGCGCTTCGGCAAGGCGCTCGCCCCGGAGGTCGTGAAAGCGTGGCGTGGATTCAGCGCGGCCTTTCGCGAGTTTCCGTATCACGGGGGTTTGGTTTACAACGGCCCGCAGCAACTGGGTCCCGCCAACCTGGTGTGGGCCGAACCGACGGGTTATGCCGCCTCGATGGTGGGCTTTCCGTACGACGACCTTGATGGTTGGCGCGCCATCTATCCGCCGGAAATTTTCGTCCAGCAATTCGAGCGGGTCGCCGACGGCTTCGATCGCGCGTTGCAGGAGCTGCAAGTCTCCGCGCTGCGGCACAAAGCGGTCACCCGGGAGCAACGCGCCGCCTTGTTCGAAGAATGTGGCGTGGCCGAAGCGGCGGCGATCCACTTCCGCAGTTCCGCCAACCAGGCGCGCTTCGTTCTGGCGCGGCGGGCGTTGGCCCAGGCAAAAACGCACGACGCTGCCGGGTCGCCAGCCGCGATTTTGGAACGCGTGTTGAAGGATGAAATCGCGCTGGCGCGGCGGCTGCACGAAATCCAATCGCGCGATTCGCGGATCGGCTTCGAAGCCTCGAACCAGTACTACTACGTGCCGGTTGATCTCCTCGAGAAAGTCCTGAACTGCCGCGACCTCCTCGAACGCTGGATGCCGGCATCCGGCCAGGTCCCGACCCATCGCTAGCACTGCTCCGAAGCGAAATCAATTCGGCGCTCCGCAGTTTCCGCTTTTCTGCCGCTGCGGTTTCCCTATCGTCGTCGCGTATGTTCTCAGCAATTCGCTCAGTTCACTTCGTCGGCATCTGCGGGACGGCGATGGCGTCCACGGCGGCGGCGTTGAAGGAGAAGGGTTACATCGTCACCGGCTCGGACCAGAGCGTGTATCCGCCCATGTCCACGTTCCTCGCCGGGCGGCAGATCGAAGTGATGAACGGTTACGCGGAGCGCAATCTCGCGCACAAACCCGATCTGGTGGTCATCGGCAACGCCATTTCGCGCGGCAATCCGGAGGCGGAATTCTGTCTCGACCACAAGTTGCGGTTTTGTTCGCTGCCTGATTTGCTGCGCGAATTTTTCATCCGCGGCAAACGCGCCATCGTCGTCGCCGGCACGCACGGCAAGACCACCACGACTTCGCTGCTGACCTGGGTCTTCGAGCACAACGGGCTGAATCCGAGCTACCTCATCGGCGGCATCCCAAACAACCTCAACCAGGGCGCGCGCTTCACCGACAGCTCGTGGTTCATCATCGAGGGCGACGAATACGACACAGCGTTCTTCGACAAGCGCAGCAAGTTCATCCATTACCTGCCGGAAGTCGCGATCATCAACAACGTCGAGTTCGATCACGCCGACATTTTCGCCGACCTCGCGGCGGTGCAGAAAACTTTTTCGCACTTCATCCGGCTCGTGCCGCGCAACGGCCTGCTGCTCGGCAATGGCGACGACCCAAATCTTGCCCCGCTGCTCAGCGTGAATTTCTGTCCGGTGAAACGCTTCGGTTTGGGTGAGGGCAACGCCGTCCGGGCGACGAATGTCCGATTGGGGCCGACGGCCAGCGAGTTCGAGATTCCCAGCGCGAAGTTTCACCTGAACCTGGCGGGCGAATTCAACGTGCGCAACGCGCTGGCGGTTGTCGCGGCGGCGAAACATTGCGGGTTGTCCAACAAACAGATCCAGTCCGCGTTCGACACGTTCAAAGGCATCCGGCGCCGCATGGAAGTGCGGGGCATCGCGGGCGGCGTGACGGTGATTGACGATTTCGGCCATCACCCGACGGCCATCCGGGAGACGCTGCGGGCGTTGCGCCTGAAATACGCGCGCGACAAAATTTGGGCCATCTTCGAACCTCGGTCGAACACCACGCGGCGCAAGATTTTTCAAACCGAGCTGGCGGAAGCATTCGCCGATGCCGATGGCGTGGTGGTGTCACAGGTCGCGCGGCTCGAATTGCTCGCGCCGGAAGAGCGGCTGAACCCGGAGCAGTTGCTGGCGGACTTGAAAATTCTGGGCAAGGATGCCGCGTATCTGCCGGACGTGGATGCGATCGTCGCGCACGCCGCCGCTCACGTGCAACCGGGCGACATCGTGGTGGTGTTCAGCAACGGCGGCTTCGGCGACATCCACGCGAAGCTGCTCGCGCGATTCGGGCGGCGCTGACCTCACGAGGAACTAGGCTTCAGATTAACAGAACGGGACACGGCAATACTTGCCGGGCACTTTCCTTTCGACCTCAAACTCTTTCCAGGTCTTGGGGCAACCGCAGCCCAGACGCGCTTTTCAACCAGGGACACGCCTTGACCCGAACTGCGTTTGAGCCCCGTCAATCCGGGAGTATCTCGTCCTCGGATTCGTGATTGCTCCCCGGCGATCCCGCCGCTGAACCTCCCGCTCTCTGCGTCATCGCGGGAATACATTCCACCATCAGAACGGCTTGGCACAACACCGGCTTGGTGGATGCGGTTGGAAACTGTCCCAAGGATCACTGTTGGTAAAAGCCTCACGAGGGCGAACGTACGTTCACAATTATGAAACGAGACCGAAATAGATTGCGGCATCTGGCAACCATTGGCATCGCGACGGCGGCGCTGCTCACCGCGTGGGCGGCTGACGCACAAGACACGACGCCACCGACTATCACGTCCATCGTGCGGCAGACCCCGGCCACGCAGACGGTGGGGACGACGAGTGTGGTGTTCACGGTGACATTCTCCGAAGCGGTCACGGGCGTGAGCGGCAGTTGGTTCACGGTCACGCCGATCAACGGCGGCAACTCCACGGGTGCGGGGACCTCGGTCACGGGCGGCCCGACGGTGTATCAAGTGGCGGTCAACCTTGCTTCGGGCACGGGCGAGTTCCGGTTGGACATGATAACTCCGACTTCGACGACCACCACCTTCGCCTCCGGATTCAGCCTTCCCATTGGCCTGGCCTTCGACAGCGCGGGCACTCTCTACGTGGCGAACGAAGGCAACAACACCGTGAGCAAGGTGACGACCAACGGCACGGTGAGCACCTTCGCTTCGGGATTCAGCAATCCCCGGGCTCTGGCCTTCGACAGCGCGGGCACTCTCTACGTGGCGAACGAAGACAACAACACCGTGAGCAAGGTGACGACCAACGGCACGGTGAGCCCCTTCGCCTCGGGATTCAGAGGTCCCTGTGCCCTGGCCTTCGACAGCGCAGGCACTCTCTACGTCGCGAATTTTTTTTACGGCGCCTTTCTCGGCACCGTGAGCCAGGTGACGACCAACGGCACGGTGAGCACCTTTGCCTCGGGATTCGAAGGTGCCACTGGCCTGGCGTTCGACAGCGCGGGCACTCTCTACGTGGCGAATTACGACAATGGCACCGTGAGCAAAGTGACGACCAACGGCACGGTGAGTACCTTCGCCTCGGGATTCATCTTTCCCTTTGGCCTGGCCTTCGACAGCGCGGGCACTCTCTACGTGGCGAATTATTTCGACGAGGCGAGTTATTCAGGCGACACCGTGAGTAAGGTGACGACCAACGGCACGGTGAGCACCCTTGCCTCGGGATTCAGCGGTCCCACTGGCCTGGCCTTCGACAGCGCGGGCAATCTCTACGTCGCGAATTCTGGCAACAATAACGTGTGCAAGATCACCATTTTTGCGATCAAAGACCTCGCGGGCAATGCCATCACTGGCCTGCCCTACACCAGCGGCGCGAGTTACATTTATGCGCCCGCTGTGGCTCCCGTGATTTCATTGAGCACCAACACGGCCTTCTACACCTTGGGCGATGCGCCGGTGTTGCTGGACCCGCTGGCCGGTTGCGCGGCGGGCGGTGCGGCGTTCAACGATGGCGTGTTAAACGTCACGCTCGTTTCCAACGCTGAACCGCGCGATGTCCTCGGCGTGTTCGATCAAGGCACGGCGCCGGGCGAGATTGGCGTCAGCCCCAGCCAGATTACTTTTGGCGGCAGCACCATCGCCTCGTTCAGCGGCATCAGCACGGGCGCAACCAGCATGACGTTCACGTTCAACGCCAATGCGAACGCGAGCGGCGTGCAACAATTGCTCCGCAACCTGACTTACCGCACCTTGACCAACCGCCCCACCACGTTCACGCGCACAGTGCAACTTATCGTGACCGCTGGCGGCATGACGAGTACGCCCGTGGCCTTGACCCTCGAACTCAATCATCGCCCCACCGCCGGAGGAGATCGCATCGCCACCGGCACGAACCTCCCCGTGTTCATCAGCTACGCGCGGATGCTCGCGAATGACAGTGATCGGGACGGCGACGCCTTCGCCATGCTGCCGATCAACACCAACACCGCGTCCGGCGGGACATTGGTGGTGGAAACCAACGGCGTCACGTTCACGCCGCTCGGAAGTTTTGCCACCGCGGGATCGTTTGCCTACCAGCTTCAAGACGTGCGCGGCGGACTCACGACCGGCGGCGTTATCGTCGAGGTGCTTTCCGCTGGGCAATTGTTTATCGAAGACCTGCCCGGGGACGCCACCGCCAGCAGCAATTCACTCACGCTGGCGGTCATGGATATTCCGAACCGCACCTATCGCATCGAAGCCTCGGATGACCTGAGTCTCTGGACGCAGATCGGGACCTTGCTGACACCCGCCAACGGCCTGGCGCGTTACTGGGACGCCGACGCGATCAATCATACGAACCGGTTCTATCGCACCCTCTATCCGTAAGCGTCTGAACTTTTGCGGTTGGAATTGTACGCCATCAGGCGGACTCGCAAGGGTCCGCCAGATTTGTTTTTCACTGGGCGACAGCGCGTCCGGAATCAGCAACAGCGGCTTCGGCGGCATTCACGGGAAGCTGCTGGAGCGTTTCGGACGCAGATGATTTTGTAGCAGCCGACGTATGGAGGCTCATTCTGAATTGGAAAAGTTTGAGCCTCCTCACGTCGGCTGCTACGAGCTACGGGGCCAACACCGCGCGATAGAAAGTTTGCGGCGCGTTGTTCGGGGCGGCGACCTAGAACGGCGATGGATTCGTCGCCACCGGGATCCAGTTCGCGAGATTCGTCGAGGATTGGATGACGAAGTTGTAACCGGAAATTCCCGCGCCGCTGAGTTTGAACGCGCCGCCGGGCTGGTTCGATAGCGAGAGCGCGAACGGCTCGGATTTCAGCCGGAAGAAATTCAACGGGCCGGTCGTGCCCACGGCAAACGGACTCGTCGCACCCAACAAATCGCCGAACGGCCCGCCCGGATTCGTCGCGGATTGCAACGTGAACGTCCCGCCCCACGTCAGCGAAAACAGGTTGCTGCTCGGCGCGGCGAACAGCACCGGGGCCACGTTCACGATGGCCGGCGCGGTTGAAGTGCTGCCAGCCGTGTTGCCGACCGTCACCGAATACACGCCCGCGTTCGTCCAAAACGCCGCACCCAGCGGCAGCGAACTCGTCGTCGCGCCGGGCAGATTCGTCCCGTTCAACTTCCACTGGAACGTCAGCGGCCCGATGCTCGTGGCGTTCACGCTCAGCACCAGATTGTTTCCCGCGCCAATGGTCTGGCTGATGGGCGCGGACAAGATCGCTGGCGGCAGCGGAGTCCAGACCACTTGATCCACCCAGCCCGCGTCTGCGCCGCCGCTGTTGCTCGCGTCCTTCGCGTAACGCCATTGCAGCGTGTGCGCGTTCGCCGGAATCGTCACGCTCACTTGCGCCCAATCCTGTTCGCCGGAAATCACCGACTGCACCACGCCATCAATCTTAAATTCCAAAACGTCGAAGACCGGCTCGCTCGAAACTTTCCACCAGAAACTCAACTGGCCGGGGCCGGTGACCGTCGTTTGCAAAACTGATTCCTGTCCGTGACTGATGCCGCCGCTGCGGGCTGCGTCCACGCCGTCGTGCGTCACGTCCGGCAGACCGAGCCACGGCAGGCCGTTGGTGGAAATCCAGTTCACGTTCGTCGTGTCGAGCGCCTCGGGAAGTGAAATGGCGACGACGAGTTTCGCCGCGCGACTGCTCGCGACGCCGTAGCCGTTACTGGCGACGAGTTGATACGCGCCGGAGTTTGCAAACTGCAGATTCGTGAGCGTGAGCGTGTCGCGCGTTGCGCCGGCAATGTTCGTGCCGTTGAAGCGCCATTGATAACTCATCGGTTGCGGGCTGACACACTTGGCGACGAGCAACGTGTTTGAGCCGCGGAACAACGTGCGGTCCCACGGCTGCACCGTGACCGCCGGCGCGCGCGTGCCGAAGATGCCAATGTCGCGGTCCCCACGACTGACGATCTGCGTGGCGCTGAAAACGTCGGTGATGTTCGTGACGCTCCCGGTGTAGTAGAAACCCCACGTCACCATCGTGCAGTCTTCGCGCAGGGCAGTGACGTGCGAGTAACCGCCCGCGAGGGCGACGACGTTGCTCAAGCCGGTGGGCACGGGATAATTCGCCAGGCCCGAGCCCCATTGCACGACCGTGCCGTCGGCGCGCAACGCGGCGCTGTAGAGATTGCCGGCCGTGATGGCGATGACATTCGTGGCGGAAGTGGAGACGTTCGTCGCGCCGCCGCTGGTAGGTCCCCACGCGGCCACCGTGCCATTCGCGCGCAACGCCAGCGAATGAAATCCGCCACCGGCAATCGTCACCACGTTCGTCGCCGCTGCGGGCACGTTACACTGGCCTTCGGTGTTTCGGCCCCAAGCCACGACCGTTCCGTCGGAGCGCAACGCCAGATCGTGATAATCGCCGCACGCGATCGCAACCACATTGTTCGCCGTCGCCGGGACATTCGTGATGCTGTAAGTCGGATAGCCCCAAGCCACGGGAAGGCCATCGGATCGCAGCGCGAGAAAACTCCCGAAGCCGCCCGCGATGGCGGTGATGTTGAAATTCGTCACGCTGGCCGGCAGGTTGGTTTCCCCGTACTGGGGCACGCCCCACGGGATGACTTTGCCGTCATTGCGCAACGCCAAGTATGCACCCCAAGTGCTTTGCTGCCCGACGTAATCCAAGGCCACCGCGATGATATTTGTCGCGCTCGCCGGCGCGTCGGGACCAGCCCCGGGCGGATAGTCAGTGTACAGCCGCCCCCACGCCTTCACTTGAAGCACGCGTTGCGTTGAATTCACACTTGCCACACCACTGAGTCCGTTACTGACCGCAACGGAATAAATTCCCGCATGCGCCAGCAGCACCGGATCGAAAATCAAATCCGCGCCCGTCGCGCCCGAAATGTCCGCGCCGCCGAGTTTCCACTGGAACTGCAACGGCCCGTTGCCGGCGACGCTCGCGCTCATCCAGAGTCTTCCGCCCTGCAAATTCGTCTGTGCGACGGGCGGCTGGCTCAACAGCGTAAGGTTCGTCTGATCGAGAACCGTCAGCGGCACTGGCACACTCGCGGCGAAGCCGAGCGTGTTGCTGACGAGGAGTTGATAATTTCCGGTGTGGCTCAACGCGAGGTTCGCGAGGGCGAGCGTCGCGTTCGTTGCGCCGTCAAGATTGGTGCCGTTGAACAGCCATTGATAACTCAGCGGCGCGTTGCCGGCGGCGGTGGCGTTAAATACAAAATCCCGCCCGAGCCAACTCGCGCCGCCGACCGGTTGTCGCGTGATGAGCGGCGAGCCATCACCGATCAGCGCCAACAGATGCTGGCCGGCGGCGGCAACGGCGATCACGTTGCTCACGACGGCGGGAATGTTCGTCTGGCCGTATTCGTTGCGGCCCCAGACGGCGACCCGGCCGTTCGCGCGCAACGCCATCGAGTAATTATCTCCCGCGCCGGCGGCGGTTGCGTTCGTCAGGTTGGCGGGCACATTCGTCTGGCCAAAACTGTTGTCGCCCCAACCGATCACGGAGCCATTTCGCCGCAAGAGCACGCCGTGCAGTTGTCCCGCCGCAATCCCGGCGGCGTCGGTGATCGACGGTGGCGGAGGCTTTGGCGTTGCAAATAAGGGTGTATCCGGGTTCCCCCAGCTCACGGCCGTTCCGTCCGCGCGAATGGCTAGGCTCTGATTCAAACCCGCCGCGATGGCCACCACGCCATTCAAATTTGTCGGCACGCTGCTTTGGCCATAGCTGTTGTTGCCCCACGCAAAAACCTTTCCGTCCCAACGCAACGCCAGGCTGTGGTTCCCGCCCGCGGCGATGGCGATGACGTTGCTCAAGGTCGCAGGCACGTTCACCTGGCCGTTGCCATTGTTGCCCCAGGCGACGACTTTTCCATCCGCGCGGAGGGCGAGAGTGTGAGTCCCGCCGGCCGCAGCCGCGACGGCATTCGAGAGGGTGGCGGGAACGTTGCATTGGCCGTTTGCATTGTTGCCCCAGGCGACAACGCTGCCATCCGCGCGCACCGCCAGCGTGTGATCGGCGCTTGAACTCGTCAGCCCGCCGGAAAGTTGCACGACGTTCGTCGCGCTCAACGGGACGACGGTCTGCCCGAGGTTGTTGTTGCCCCAGGCGGCGATGTTGCCGGGCGCGAGCAATGCGTCCGCGCTCGTGGTCACCGCGATAGCGTTGCTGGCGACGAGGCGGAAACCTCCGAAATTCGTCGCGGTGACGCCAGCGATCGTATAGCTCGCGTTCGTTGCGTCAGAAATGTCCGCGCCGTTGAACTGCCACTGGTAACTGATCGGAGCGTCGCCGGTGACGGCGGCGGTAAACGTCGTGGGCAGGCCCGGCACGACGCGGCGCCCGACCGGCTGCGCCGTGAACTTCGGCGCTTGTACGACGGTCAACGTGGCGACGGCGCTCGTCACCGCGCCGGCGAAGTTCGTCACGACGACAGTGTAGTTGGTCGGGAGGCTCTGGGTGAGATTCGAGATGGTGAGGGTGGCGGTGGTCACGCCCTGATACGTGCCGCCATCGAGCAAGGCCAGGTTCGCGCCGCGCCATTGATAACTCAAAGGCGTCGTGCCGTCGGTCACGACGCTGAACGTGGCGTTCGCGCCAACGAGATTCGTCCGGCTCGCGGGCGATTGCACGATCACCGGCGCGACCCCGACAAACAGAAACGCGTTGCTGGTCGTGGCTGAACCAAAGGCGTTCGTGGCGGTGAGCGTATAAAATCCCGTGTCGTTGGTCGTGAGTTCGGAAATGACCAAGGTTGCGGAATCCGCGCCGGTGACGCGGGCGTTGTTGGTGAGCGGGACGCCGTTGAAAAACCACTGCAAGGTCTTGGGGTCGGAGCCGGCAACGAACGCCGAGAACAGAACATTACTGCCGGGCGGGCGGGTCTGGCTGGCCGGCGGCGCGAGCCAGGGATAGATGATCGGCGCGGCATCGGTGATGGTCAGCGCGGCCACGCTGCTGGTCGCACTGCCAAAGGCGTTGGTCGCCACCACGAAGTAGTTGCCGGTGCGGTTGGTCTGCGCGTTGACGAGATAAAGCGCGTTCGACTGCGCGCCGACCACGTCGCCGCCCCCGGCCAGCGGCGTGCCGTTGAAGAACCATTGAAACGCCGGCCCCGGCAGGCCGGCGGCGACGGTCCAGAGCGCGAGATCGAACCCGGCGGAGAAGCTGCCGCCAACGGGCTGCTGGTAGATCACCGGCGGGATGCCGTCGAGACATTTGCCGAAGCTTCCGGCGGAAAAAATTTCCGTCAGCTCGGCGGGAGTGAGCGCGCGGTTGTAAACCGCGAGTTCATCAATCGCGCCAAAAAAACTGTTGTCGAGACTGAGGCTCGGGTTTTGCCAGCAGCCGATGTAACCGGGCGCGGTGAAGGTGAAGACGTCCGAACCGAACGGCGGCGCGGCAAACGCCACGCCATCGAGATAAAACATCAGGCTCTGCCCCTGTTTGGTCACGGCGATGTGATGCCAGTTCGTGTCCGTGACCATCGCGGAGGAGGGCACTTGACCGACTTGTAATTTGCCGAGCGTGAGGCGGCCATCGCCGGCTTGAAGCCAGAGGCCATAACCGCCGCCACCGGTGCCGAGCGCGAAGAGGGTGCCGTTGCCGTTGCCTTGAAAGGAAAGTACCGACGCGCTCGCGCGTTTGATCCACGCTTCAATGGTGAAATCCTGAAGCTGCAAACTCGGCGCGGTACCGATCTCCACGCCGTCGCCGAGGCCGTCGAAGAAAAACGCCTGGCCGATGCGCCCCGGAACATACGTTGCGTTGCGCAAGGTGCCGGGGTTCACGCCGGTCACGTCGTCGGTGTTCGTGTCGCCGCGCCACCATGAAACCAGACCGGCGGCAGGCCGCGCGCACTGCGGCGTGGAGAGCGTCGCCACCGTGCCTGTCACCGCGCCAAATGAATTGCTCACCACCACCGCGTAATTGCCGGCATCATTGGTGGTGAGGTTGGCGAGCATGAGCAGACGATTTGTTTTCCCGGCGAGCGGGGCGCCTTGGAATTGCCACTGGTAACGCAACGGAGTCTGGCCCGTGGCCAGCGCGTGAAGATACACGGTTTCTCCCTCCGCGACAGCCAACGTCAACCCCGCCGGGTTGGCAAGGTGCGGCGGGCCGTTTGCCAACAGCGCCAGGCTGTGAATGCCGCCCGCGGCCATCGCTACAACATTCGTCAGGCCGGGAGGCGGCGTCGCCTGGCCGAGGTCGTTCCGGCCCCAACCGATCAAAGTTCCATCAGCCTTTAATGCCAGAAGGTCATTCGCGCCCGCCGCGAGGGCGACGATATTCGTGGCGCCGGGAGGAACATTGGTTTCACCAAAAAAGTTCGAGCTGATGGCGACGACGGAACCATCCGAGCGGAGGATCGCGCTGTGATTTTCACCGGCGGCGATTCCGACGGCGTTTGAGACGCCGGCAAACACAGGCACGGGATTGTAGGAACTGCCGCCCCACGCAATTGTTGTTCCATCCGACCTGAGCGCGAGTGTGATGGACCCGCCCGGGGCCGTTTCGAGAAAGTTGTTCAGGTTCGCGGGCTGCGGCGGCAGGCCTGTCACCCCATTGTAATAACCCCATTCGACCAGCGTCCCGTCCGACCTCAGGCCGACGGAGTGGTATGCTTGCGCGGCGACGGCGATCACATTGGAAAGCCCCGAGGGCACGTTGGTCTGTCCCACGCTGTTGTCACCCCAGGCGACGACCGTCCCGTCCGAGCGCAGTGCGACATTGAAATCGTAGCCGGCCGCAATCGCCACGATATTGCTCATTCCAGCCGGGACGTTTGTCTGACCGTAGCGGTTGTCGCCCCACGCGACAACCGTACGATCCGCTTGGAGGGCCAGGCTGTGACTGAACCCGGCCGCGACGCTGACCGCGTTGGTCAACGTCGCAGGCACATCTAACTGCCCGGAACTGTTGTCACCCCAGCCAGCGACCGGGTTTAGAGACAGACTCGCGTCCGCGCTCACAGTGAGGCCATTAACATCGGAAACGATGACCTGGTAATTTCCCACGTCGGTCGGAACAACACTGTAAACCGTCAGGCCCGAACTTTGCGCTCCGCTGATGTGAGGTCCGTTCGCAAGCGGCAGGCTGCCAAAAAACCATTGGTAGCTCAGCGGCGCGCTCCCGGACGCAACCACGCCAAAAGACACCGACTTGCCCATCACCACCACCTGGCTCGCCGGTTGCGACAGGATGGTGGGCCCGAACAGCACGGTCAGCGTGGCGTTCGAACTGGTCGCGGTGCCGTGGCTGTTGCTGACCACGACCCGGTAAATGCCCGCGTCACCGGCGGCAGTGTTGCTGATGATCAGCATCGCACTGATTGCGCCGGCGATGTGCGGGCTGTTCGTCAGGCTTGTCCCGTTGAAGGACCATTGATAGCTCAACGGCGTTTGCCCGCTCGCGACGACCGAGAATATGGCGTTCGAAGAGACCGCCACGCTCTGGCTTTGCGGTTGGGAAGTGATGGAAGGTTTCGCCTGCGCGCGGGCGGTGGGCGCGCTTGCGAGGAGCATCCCGCCGGCAAGGAGGAGGCAGACCCGCAACGCAAGGTTTGGAAAAGGCTGAGACATGGATTCACCGGGCGACCGACCAACCCGGCCCGTTGTTAACAATGACGGAGCGTTCTTTATCAGCCCCGTGCGAAGCGCGCAAACGAAAAGGAACCCGAGCGACGGGTGAACACCGGAATCAATCAGCCGCGGAATTGGAACGGAGATTTTCCACCAGAAAATCGGCGATGTGCATTGCCCGCATCGGGCTGCCGGCTTTTTTCAGACCGGCGCGGATTTGCAGGAGGCAGCCGGGATTGCTCGTCACCACGAGGTCGGCATTCGTGCGCAGAAGGTTTTCCGTTTTGCGGCGCTGAAGTTGTTCGGCCATTTCCGGCTCGGTCAAATTGTATGTTCCCGCGCTGCCGCAGCAAACGTCCGCCTCGGGCAGCTCGACAAAATTATTTCCGGCGACGGCCTTCACGAGTTCGCGGGGCGGTTTGGTGATACGTTGCGCGTGGGCGAGATGGCAGGCGTCGTGGTAAGTAACGCGGAGTGCGGAGTGCGGAGTGCGGAGTGCCGAGGGAAAATCTGTCCAGTTTGAAACCAGAAACTCGGTGATGTCCTTCACTTTTGCGCTGAATTTTTCTCCCCGTTCAACCCAGGCCGGATCGTCGGCGAGCAGGTGGCCGTATTCCTTGAGCGTCGAGCCGCAGCCGGCGGCGTTGATGATGATGGCGTCCAGTTCCAACTTCTCGAACGCGACGATGTTTGTCCGCGCTGCGTCGTGAGCCTGCGCCAGGTTGCCGTTGTGCGCGTGCAAGGCGCCGCAACATCCTTGTGACGGTGGCACAACAACATCATAACCAGCGGCGTTGAGCAGTCGCACGCTGTTCGCATTCGTCGGACCGAACATCACGTCCATCACGCAGCCACGGATGAAACCCACAAGGCCGGAGCGCCGAGCACCGCCTCGGCTCGTTGCGGGCATTTTCTCGTTGCGAGCCGAGACGGTGCTCGGCGCTCCGGCCGCGGGGGAAAATTCCGGCAAGTCGCCGGCTTGCATGTCGTCGGGAACTAGCGAGAGTGCTTCGCGGGCGAACTTGGGCAGAATTTTTTCCGCGCCCGTCCACTTCGTGAACCGCGCGGGCAGCAACGCGAGCTGCATCAGTCGTCGGTTCGGGAAAACTTTCTCGATGGCGACGCGGCGCAGGAATTGTTGAAACGGCGAGCGCGTGATTTTTTTCTCGATGTGATCGCGCGTGTGTTCGAGGAGATTGCCGTATTGTACGCCGCTGGGGCACACGGCTTCGCACGCGCGGCAGCCGAGGCAGCGGTCAATGTGCGTGACCGCCGTGTCGCCGAGCGCGAGCCGTCCATCCTGCACGGCGCGCATGAGGTAGATGCGCCCGCGCGGCGAATCGTTCTCGTCGCCGGTTTCGAGATACGTCGGGCACGACGAGAGGCACAGCCCGCAGTGAATGCATGCCAGCGACTTTTCGTAGTCGAGAAATTGTTCGGGGGCTTGCGTGGGCGCGCTCATGCTGGCAGTTCGGGCAGGAGCTGTTTCGGGTCGAACGCGTCTTTCACGCGGCGAAGCAGGTGACGAATGACAGGCGACAACGGAGGGGTAACATCGGCCGTGCCGGCAGAGTGAAAAATGATTCCGTTACCGGCGCGAGCGACGAACGGGGCGTCGCCGAGCGCGCGCAGAGCTTCGATCAGCTTCGAGGGGAGGACGGAAAGTCTTTGGGCCGGCTTCGCGTCCGCGTGAAAGGATTTGTCGTAGTCGAGGCTGGCGGCTTCGCGAAAGCCCAGTTGCGAGGCCAGTGAAAGTTGCCAGTCCACGTCTTCCTTCGTGCCGTCGAAGCCGAGCACGATTGCGAAGGGAGCGCGGCCTTCAGGCCGCTTCGGCGCGCTTTGCCCGGTGGACGTTGAAGCGGGCTGAAGCCCGCGCTCCACGGCGCGGTGCAAATCGAACACCACCGGCGTGAGTTCGGATTCGATCACCGTTTCAATCGCCGCGCCGGCGGCATCGAGCGTATCGAAGCGTTGCTGCACAAAACTTTCGCGTTCGGGAAGCGGCCTGAGCTTGAAGGTCACTTCGACCGGCACGGCCAGAGTGCCGCCGCTGCCGATGAACAATTTTTGCAGATCGTAGCCTGCGACGTTTTTCACGACCTGACCGCCGGATTTCACGATCCGTCCGTCGGCGAGCCGCACCTTCAGGCCGATGACGTAATCGCGAACGGTGCCATAGCCGAAACGATGCGGGCCGCTCGCGTTCACATTCAGGATTTCCGCCATCGTGGCGGATGCGTCCGGCGGATCAATCGGCAGCCATTGCCGCGCCTGGGCCAGGCCGGTTTGCACGTCGGCGAGCCTCACGTCCGCCGCGACGGTCACGGTCATGTCTTCCGGTACGTGGATCATGCGGCGGCTTGTTTCTTCGGCGCGAAGTCGGAGCAGCGCTTCGAGCCGGGGAACATTTTGTGCGGATTGCAGCGATGGTCCGGATCGAACACGCGGCGCAACATCTGCATCGCCTCGAGGTCGTCCTTCGTGAATTGCTTCGCCATCAAATCCATTTTCTCGACGCCGATGCCGTGCTCGCCGGTCACGCTGCCGCCCATCTCGATGCACTTTTCCAGAATGTCGTTGCCCGCCTGCACGGCCTTGCGCACCTGCTCCGGGTAACGTTCGTCGTAGAGGACCAGCGGATGGATGTTGCCATCGCCCGCGTGGAACACATTTGGAATCCGCAGGCCATACTTCTTGCTGGTCGCGCGGATGAAGCGCATGATCTCCGGCAGTTTCGAGCGCGGCACGACGCCGTCTTGCGTTAGAAAATTCGGACTGAGCCGGCCAATCGCGCCGAACGCGCGCTTGCGGCACTTCCACAAATCGGCGCGCTCCTGTTCGCTTTTGGCGACGCGCACTTCGCGGGCCTTGTTTTGGTTGCAGATTTCAATGACCCGTTGCGCCTGTCGCTCCAGCCCGGCGGCGAGGCCATCCAGTTCCACGATCAGAACCGCGCCGGCGTCGAGCGGGAAGCCGAATTTGTAGGCGGCTTCGATGGCTTGCGTGATGAGTTGGTCCATCATCTCGAGCGCGCACGGCACGATGCCGGCGGCGATGATGTCGCTCACGGTCTGGCTCGCGTCGTCCACGTTTTCGAAAATGCCGAGGAGCGTCTTGTATCCCTGCGGCGCGCGAATGAGCCGCACGAGCACGCGCGTGATGACGCCGAACATGCCTTCGCAGCCGATGACCGCGCCGCGCAAATCGTAGCCGTCCACGTCCTCGCCGCCATCGGGCGTGGTGCCGAGCCAGACGATTTCACCGTCGGGCAAAACGATTTCGAAGCCGAGGACGTGATCGGTGGTGACGCCGTACTTGAGCGTGTGCGGACCGCCGGAATTCATCGCCACGTTGCCGCCGATGGTGCAAGCCGTCTGGCTGGAAGGATCGGGCGCGAAATACAAGCCGTGGGATTTCACCGCATTGGTAATCCACGCGTTGACGCAGCCGGCCTCGACCAGTGCGCGGCGATTGCGCACGTCCACGGACAACACGCGATTCATTCGCGCCAGCGAAATGACGACTCCGCCCGTGACCGCGAGCAGCGAGCCGCTCAAACTCGTCCCCGCGCCGCGCGGGATGATGGGCACGTTCAGCGCCGCGCAAAGTTTTACGACCTGGGAAATCTGTTCCGTGGTGCGCGGCAGCACGACGGCGTTGGGCGGATTTTTTTCGAGCGTGTAGGCATCGCACTCATAAACGAGGAGTTCGTCCGGCTTGTCCACCACGGCGTCGCTGCCGAGGATCGCGCGCAACTGCCGCGCGAGTTCGGATTGTTGATCTGGCGTGAGGACGGATGCCACGTGGCGAGGCTAGAAAAAGCGCCGCTTACTTGCCAGCGGTTTTGTCGGGCGCGGAGGGCGGCGCGTTCGTGCCCTTCACTTCCGCCTCGGCGGGACGGTCGAGATTCCGCGTGATGCGCTTCTTCAGGTCGGCATACATCTCGTTGGTGATCGCATTGAGATGGGCGCGGGCATCGTTGGTGCGGCCGGCCAGAAAGTTGATCCGGGCGAAATGGATGTGGACGCCCTCGCGCTCGATGTCGTCGCGCGCGCGGTTGAAGGCGTTCGTCCAAGCCACCAGCGCGTCGGTCGTGCGCAGCGGTTTGATGCCGTAATAAACTTGCGCCACGTCGGACGCGAGCGGGAAATCCTGCGGGTCAATCTTCATCGCCTGCGCGTAAAGTTCGAGCGCCTTGTCGAAGACTTGCTGTTCTTCAATGTTGTAGAATTCCCGCGCGTCTTTGCGGAAAAGATAAACCGTCGTGCCGAAGTTCTGGTAGTAAACCGATTCGTCCGGCTTCAACGCGATGGCCTTGCCGTAATACTCGAACGCCTTCTTCGGCTCGCCGTAATGGCCGTAGTAGTTGGCGAGGTTGTTCCAGGCCGCCGGTTCCTTCGGGTCGAGTTCGAGCGCCTTCTCCATGTGCGGCACGGCGGCATCCTCGTCGTGGATGTCGTTGAGGAAACCGGCGTAGGCGAGGTGCGCGCGGGCGTGATTGGTATGGCGCACGAGGAAATCATCGTAGCCTTTGCGCACCATCGCGAACCGCGCGAGGATGCGCTTGTTCAATTCCTCGTTGGGTTCGCCCGCGCCCTTGGCGGCGAACTTCTGGTTGTCTTGAATCCACCGGTCCACCTCGGCCTGCGCCGCGTCGTCCTCGTCCATCAACTTCTTGAACTCTTTCTCGACCGGATCGTTCGTGTCGGTGACGGAGATCGTGATGCCGGTCTCCTTGACCGGCAGATTGCTGACGGCGGCGGGCTGGTTGGTGGCGAGCAACGCACCCAGCGCGCCGATTAGTAAATCACTCACGCCGGCAACGTAGCACGCGCCGGACAAACCGCCCAAGCGCAATCTCGCCGCCGAAAAAAACTCCCGTCGCGGCCCGCAAATACTTTGACCTTGCCAGCAACTTTTCCTAGTTTGCGTTGTTGATTCACTGTGAAACGAGAAGTGTAGTCCCATGGCTTTCAATTCCGTCATAAGCCTGTTCGCTTCCGCGATCGGCGCCGCTCCGGGCGAGATCGGGGAGTTACGCAAGGCCTGGCAGGTCGCCGCCGACAATGGCTCGCAAGAGTCGTTGCTGGCCTTCATCTGCCGTGAACGCGGTGTGGCCGAGGAAACTTTTCTGCAAAAACTCGCCGCGTTGCTCAACTGGCCGTTCCTCGAACTGGCCAAACTCACCGTCCAGCCCGAGGCGCGCAACAAAATCTCCACCAAGGTCGCGTTCCAATATTCCGTCCTGCCCACCGCCATGAACAACGGCGCGGTGCAGGTGGCGGTGAGCAATCCCTTCGACACGGCGATGCTCAACGCGGTGCGCTTCGACGCGCGCGGGCCGGTCGAGTTCGCGCTCGCGCCGAAGGTCGAACTCGAAAAGGCGCTCAAGCGTTACTACGGCGTCGGCGCGGAGACGCTCGACGAGATGGACCAGGAGGTGGCGGTGGACCTCGATATTCCCCTCGACAAGGAAATCACCGAGGGCGATCAGGAGGCGAGCGTCATCAAGTTCGTCAACCAGGTCATCTGGGAAGCCTTCAAGGACCGCGCGACGGACATCCACCTCGAACCGCAGGAGGACGAACTCCGCATCCGCTACCGCATTGACGGCATCCTGCATCAAACGCCGATGCCGCCGCAGTTGAAACGGTTTCAACCCGCCATCATTTCGCGCATCAAGGTGATGAGCGGCATGAACATTTCCGAAAAACGCCTGCCGCAGGACGGCCGCATCAACGTCCGCATCAAGGGCGAGGAAATTGACATCCGCGTTTCCACCGTGCCGACGGTTTACGGCGAGAGCGTTTCGCTGCGTCTCCTCTCGCGCGGGAAAATTTTCATGAGCCTCGACAAACTTGGGTTTTCACCCAAGGACGAGGTCGCCATCCGCGAGATCATTGTGAAGCCGCACGGGATTCTGCTCGTCACCGGGCCAACCGGCTCCGGCAAGTCCACGACGTTGTACGCGATGTTGAGCACGATCAACTCGATCCAGAAACGCATCATCACGATCGAAGAGCCGGTGGAATATGAGTTGCGCGGCATCAACCAGATCGCGGTGCGGCCGGATATCGGGTTGTCGTTCGCGATGGGGTTGCGCCACATTTTGCGGCAGGACCCGAACGTGATCATGGTTGGCGAAATCCGCGACCTCGAAACGGCCGAGATCGCGATCCGCGCGGCGCTCACCGGTCACTTGGTTTTCTCCACGCTCCACACGAACGATGCGCCGAGCGCTTTCACGCGTTTGATTGACATGGGCATCGAGCCGTTCCTCGTCGCGTCGTCGGTCGAGGCGGTGATGGCGCAACGGCTCGTCCGCACGATCTGTCCGATCTGCAAAACGGAGCAGAAGGTCGAGCGCAGTTACCTCAAGAAGATCGGTTTTCCCGAGGATGAAATAGACGCGACGAAATTCATGCGCGGCACGGGCTGCGAGGATTGCCGGCAGCTCGGCTATCAAGGCCGGCTGGCGATCTACGAATTGCTGCTGCTCAACGAGGCCCTGCGCCCGCTCATCCTCGGTCGCGCGGCGTCCTCGACCATCGCGCAGAAGGCGATGGAGCTGGGGATGCGGACGTTGCGCGTGGACGGTTGGAACAAGGTGAAGAACGGCATCACGACCATCGAGGAAGTCCTGCGCGTCACGCAGATCGAGGAACATCTCGACGCGCTCGGCGACAACGAAAAGACCGGGATGTGGACGCGAGCAGAGAAGACATGAAACGGCTCAACCCGAAATGTCGAATGACGAAGGCCGAAGGCCGAAGCGCCGCGGTTGCTTTCGTCATTTGTCATTCGTCATTCGACATTTCCTAAACATGGCTCGCTTTCATTCCCACAACGTTCTCCACGTCGCTCCGGACCGGCGGCGGTTGTGGCAGTTCGATGCGCGCAAGAACAGCGGCGCGCCGGGCCGCGAACATACCGTCGCCCACGGCGAGCCGCTGCCCTTCGCGCTCGTCACGAAGACCTGGCGTTCGCTCTGGCAGCCCAAACTCAACATCGCCTGGCTGCCGCCGGAAAATGTTTTTCTGCGCGTCGCCCAACTGCCCAAGAGCAGCTTCGAGGAAACGCGCGCGATGGTGGAGTTGCAACTGGAGAAACTTTCCCCGATCCCAGTCACGCAGGTCGTGTGGAGCATGCACATGCTCCCGCAAAGCGCCGGCGAGTTGCAGACCGTCATCGTCGTCCTCGCCGAGCGCGACGTGGTGGAAAAATTTCTCGGCTCGCTCGAAGGCCAGGGCTATCTCGCCGACCGGCTGGAGATCCCCGTGCTCGACCAGTTGCAGGCCACGACCGTGAAGGAAGACGGCGCGTGGATTTATCCCGCGATCAGCGGCGAGAAAAATGCCGCCGTCGTCGCGTGGTGGTCGGGCGGGACGTTGCACAATCTCAACACGATCACGGTGCCGGAAACCGGCGATCCCGCGGCAGGCCTCGCCGCGCAGCTTTCGCAACTCACGCTCGCCGGCGAACTCGAAGGCTGGCTCAAGGCGACGCCCGCCTGGCATCTCGTCGCGGAGGACGCCGTCGCCGTCGAGTGGGAAAACATGTTGCGTCCCGCGCTCGAAGCGCCGATGCAACTCAGCGCGCCCGTGCCGGCCACGCAACTCGCCGCGCTCACCGCGCAACGCTCCGCCGCCTCCGACCCGCAGATCAACCTCTTGCCGCGCGAATTCTCGAAGCGTTACGACCAGCAGTTTCACGACCGGCTCTGGATGCGCGGCCTCGGCGCGGTGGTGGCGGTCTATTGCGTCGGCGTGGTGATCTATCTGGCGGCGCTGAGCTTCGCGTCGTGGCGCACCTCGTCCGTCGAAAGCAAGGTCACCGCTTTGAGCGAGAGCTACACGAACGCCATGCAGATGGAGGCGCGGTTGGAAGTGCTCAAGGACCGCGAGGCGCTCAAGTTCGCCGCGCTCGATTGCTGGAAGGCCATCGCCGACTCGCTGCCCGAGGCGTTGCAGCTCGACGGCTTCAATTTCAGCGAAGGCCACAAACTCGCGCTCAACGGCAGCGCCCCCGCCGGCTCGGACAAGGCGATCCTTGATTTCCACGACGAACTGCGCAAGCTGCAGACCTCCGGCCAGGCGCTCTTTGACGTGACCAAGGTCGAGCCGCCGAATTATCGCCAGGGGCCGGGCGGCACGTTGACGTGGAACTTCGCCCTCGAACTCAAACGCGCGGAGGCCCAATGATCAAATACTTCGCCCGCGCCAGCTCGCTCGAACGCCGTTTCCTCATCGGCGCGGCGCTGTTCGTTTTCCTCATCTTCAACTGGATGCTGATCTGGCCGCGCTTCGGCGATTGGAAACAAGTCCAGTTCCGCGGCGAGAAAGCCCGCGACCTGCTCGCCAAGTTCCAGAAAAAAGTCGCCGCGTCACCGGCGGTCGAGGACGATGTCAAAAAGCGGACGCGCGCCGGCGGCGACGTGCCCGCCGAGGACCAGGCCAGCGACTTCGTCAACGCGATCATCCGGCAGGCGGCGGCGAGCCAGTTGAGCATCCAGAGCAACACGCGGATGTCGCCGCGCACGAACCAGTTCTTCGTCGAGCTGGCGCAGGCGCTGACCTTCCAGACGACCGACCCGCCGCTGGTGGATTTTCTTTACAACCTGAGCGCGGGCAATTCGCTCGTGCGCGTGCGCGGGTTTTCGCTGCAACCCGGCGATCCCTCGCGCCAGACGTTGCGCGTGAGCGTCACGCTCGTCGGCAGCTACCAGAAAAAAGTCACGCCGCGCGCCGTTGCGCCGGTCGCCGCGCCCGCCGCCGCGGCCACCGTGCTCTCGCCGGGCATTACCAACCAGCCGCCGCCCGCGGCGAAACCCCCTTCTGATTCCAAGTCCGCGGTTCCACCTGTGCCCGGCGTACCCAAACCTGCAACGCCACCCAAGAAATGAAAACAAAGCTCTCCCTCCTGCTGTCGCTGGCGGCGCTCTCGCTGCCCGCGCAAACGCCCGTGAACGAGGACGCGCCCGGGCCCGCCGGTGACGCCGCCCGCAATGCCGCCCTCGTCGCCCGCGCCACCGACGCGTCCACCAATGCGACGGGGCTGCCCGGTTTTCCCGCGCCGCCCCCGAGCCGGACGATTTCGCGCCGCGCGCCCAACCGCGCCGACGCCACGACTGCGGCCCCGACAGCCGTGCCCGCCGTGCCCGGCGCGGCCCCCGCCGGACTGCAACCGCCGTCCGTCCCCGCGCCGGTCGCCGCCCCGACACCCACGCCCGAAGCCGCGACCACGCCGGCGCCCACCTCGAAGCCGGTGGAGGAGGAAACCGTTCCGGTCGGCATGATCAATTTCGTGGGAGCGGAAGTGAACCAGGTCATGCAGGAATACGCCCGGTTGATCGGCCGCTCGATTCTGAAATCGCCATCCGTCGCGGTCGGCCAGCCGATTTTTTTCAAGAACGAAACGCCGCTGACCAAGAGCGAAGTAAAACAGGCGTACGAAGCGCTCCTCTCCCTGAACGGCATTGCCATGGTGCCCATGGGTGACAAATTCTTGAAGGCGCTCCTCATCACCGAGGCCCAAACGGGCGGTGGCGTGATCAGCACCAACTCGGCGGCGGACCTCCCGGAAATGGGCCAGTACGTTTCGCACGTCGTGCAGTTGAAATATATCAAGCCGAGCGAAGCGGTCCAGGCCATCAGCACCTTTTCAAAAAATCCCGGCGGCATCCTCCCTCTCGAAAGCAGCCAGATTCTCATCCTGCGCGACTACACGGAAAACGTGAAGCGGATGCTGGAGATGATCGAACGCATTGACATCACCGTGCAGTCGGAATTTGTCTCGGAAGTGATCCCGATCAAGTTCGCGAAGGCAGAGGACATCGCGAGCGCGTTGAACAGTCTGAGTTCGGGCGGCGGCGGCGCGACGACCGTGGGCCAGCGGGCGCCTACGACCGGCGTTACCACGGGCGCCGGCCGCGTGGGCGGGTTTGGCAACCAACCCTACGGCTCGCCCGGCGGCATTCAAGGCGGCCTCGGCACCCCGGGCGCTGGCGTTCCGTCCAGCACCTCCAGTTTGAGTTCCCGGCTGGACAACATCATCCGTCGCGCCGCCGGCCCCAGCGGCTCGGGCGAGTTCCAGATCATCGGCCCGAACAAGATCGTGGCCGACGTGCGCTCGAACTCGTTGATGATTTTCGCCTCGAAGTCGGACATGGAAACCATCAAAAAGATCATCAATCAACTGGACGTGGTGCTGGCGCAGGTGGTCATCGAAACGATCATCATGGATGTTTCCCTAGAACATACCTGGAATCTTGGCGTCTCGGCGTCACAGTCGCCGAAGCAATTCACCCCCAATTTCAAAGGCGTGGGCGGCTATAACAACAGCAACCCGTTCTTCAACTTCATGAACGCCGCCACCAATATTTTCCCCGGCAACTTCACCGGCACCCTGCCGCCCGGCTTCAGTTACTTCGGCAAGATCGGCGACACTTGGGACGTGGCGTTGCAGGCCGCGGTTGCGGACGGCACGGTGAACGTCATCCAACGGCCGCGGGTCCAGACTTCCCATGCCACGCCGGCCTCGATCTTCGTCGGCAGCACCGTGCCTTATGTGAGCAGCACCTACTACGGCGGCGGTTACGGTGGCGGGCCCAGTTCGTCCTATCAGCAATTGTCCGTCGGCATCGGGTTGAACGTGACTCCGTTCATCAATCAAGACGGCCTGGTCGTCATGAAGATCGAGGAGACGATCGACGAAATCAGCACCTACACCAAAGTGGACCAGAATTCCGTTCCGAACACGACCCACCGCACGTTGTCAGCGGAAGTGGCCGTGCGCGATGGCGAAACCATTCTCTTGGGCGGGTTCGTTCGCAACTCCGAGACCAAGAACAAGTCCGGCGTTCCGTACCTGAAAGACCTGCCGCTCCTGGGCCCGTTGTTTTCCTCCCGGGATTCAGGCAAGAAGCGCTCCGAACTCATCGTGCTGATGCGCCCCACGGTGCTCCGCACGCCGGCCCTGGCTGCGGCACATGTCGCCGTGGAGAAAAGTCACATGCCCGGCATCGTGGCCGCGGAAGCCGACGAGGCGAAGGTCGAAGCCAAGGCGCGGAAGAAAATCGGAAAAGTGGACTTCGACAAAGTGACGCCGTTCACGGACGAGGAGAAGCAGTTCTACAACCGCCCGTCCACGCCGCAGCCGTAAGCCGTTGCTGCCCGAGAAATCAACCGCGGAAAAAAGTTGTCCGCGCGCCGCGGCCCGGGCATTAACTGCGCTATGAATTACCTCATCGCAGCCATCATCGGCCTCGTCAGCGGCGTCACCAGCGGGTTGTTCGGCGTGGGCGGCGGCATCGTAATGGTGCCGGCCATGATGTTTCTGCTCAGCCCGCCCATCCGCGACATCAAGCAGGCCATCGGCACCTCGCTCGTGGTCATCATCCCGACGGCGTTGATGGGTTCGTTCAAACATTTCCAACAGGGCAACGTGGAATGGCGCACCGCCCTCTCGCTCGCGCCGCTGGCCATCGCCGGCAGCTATCTCGGCGCGTGGCTCACCACGCACATCCCGGCGGACAATCTCAAACGCGCCTTCGGCGGCTTCATCATTCTCGTCGGGCTGCGGTTGCTCCTGTGGAAGTAGAGGAAGCACCAAGCTCCAACCTCCAAGCACCAGAGAAGCACCAAATCCCAAGCTCCAAGTCCGACACCCGCCCACGCCGCGAATTTTGAAGTTTGGTGTTTGAAGTTTCTCTGGATGTTGGAGCTTGGTGCTTGGAGCTTTAAGATTGTTTCACGTAAACCGTCTGCGTCGGAAACGCGAACTCGATCTTCTCCGCGTCAAACCGGTGTTTGATCGTCAGGTTCAACTCCTGCAACGTCGCAAAATGCTCCTTCACATCCGTCCCGCTCCAGACGTGGACCACAAAAATGTTCAGCGCCGAATCCGCAAATTTGTTGAAGCTGATCACCAGGTCCGCCGTCTTGGGATGCGCCCGGAAAACTTCTTCGAGAATCGTCGTCGCCCGTTTCACTTTTTCCATCGGCGTGTCGTAGGTGAGGCCGAGGTTCATCTCGACGCGGATCGAGGGTCGGGCGGCGACGTTGGTGATGATCGCATTGCCCATCGTCTTGTTCGGGATTGTGACGAGGTGGCCGTCCGCGTTCCGCACGCACGTGCTGCGCAAGCCGATGCTCTCGACCTTGCCGTCCACGCTCTCGACTTTGATCTGGTCGCCGATCTGGAATGGCTTGTCCATGAACACCGCCACCGCGCCAAAGAGGTTGGCCAACGTGTCTTGCGCCGCGAGGCCCACTGCCAAGCCGCCGATGGACAGCGAGGCGATGGCGGCGGTGATGTTGATGCCGAGATTGTCGAGCGTGACCAGCGCGCCGACGACGATCACAAAAACCTTCAGGCTTTTGCGGATGATGGGAAACAACTGCTGGTTGAACGTGTGGTTCTCCTGCGCCGCGCTGCGCTGCCGCCAGTAACCCATCAGCAGGTCCACGAATTTCAGCACCATGTAGGTGAGCGAAATCGCGACGATGACGGTGAAACCTTTCGACAAGACTTTCTGGACCGTCGTCGGCCATTGAAAAACGTCCAGCCCGATCCGCAGGAAGATCACGAACGCCACGACCTTCACCGGCCCGTTCAACAAATCCAAGAGCAGGTCATCGAACGTGGTTTTGGTTTTGCTCGCCCACTTTTTCAGCCAGACGCGCGTGAGGTAGTCGAGCAATTTGGAAACGTAGAACGCCAGGAAAATGTAAACGAGCGAGAAGAGATACTTCCACAGCTCGTTGTCCCACAATTCCCATTTCAAAAACGGAAAATCCACGGCCAGTTTATTGATCCAGCCGGGGGTTTCCATCGGCTTGTGCGCGGATTTATCCGTGGCCGGCGCATTGGTGCCCGCGGCGACGGTGACCGCCGCGGCCTGATCCGCCTTCGTCGGATGGTTCGTGTCCTGCGCCGCCGAACGCCACACCGACCACGCCAGCGCGAACACCAGAACGAACAGGCACGCGCGAAAGAAAGTTTCGATCTTGAGCTTCATGGCTGGGGCAAAATAATTTTTTCCGGCGCGTCTGCCAATCTGAATCCGGCCGCGCGCCGGGATTTATCCACCCGCCACGATCTTCACGATCTCCAGCCGGTCGCCCGCGTTGAGTTGCCGCCGGGAAAACTCCGACGGCGCGACCGCCTCGCCGTTGTGCTCCACCACCACGCTGCGCGGCAGCAAACCTTGCGCCACGAGAAATTCTTCAACCGTGCAAGGCAGCTTGGTCGCAATGAGCCGGCCGTTGGCGGTGACACTTTGGTCGTTCACTAATTCAATTTCTTAAATGGTAACATCCAACATCCAACATCGAACGCCCAACATCCAAGGATTCATTCGTTCACGGATCGCCCATTGGATGTTCAATGTTGGATGTTGGGTGTTGGATGTTTTCCGTCATGTTGTAAGCGCCGCGTCCCAATCCTTCCACACCGGCTCGTAGCCGAGGCGTTGGTCATTTCATTCTGCTTCCAGGAGAGCTTCCACTTGTGGCTGCAAAGCGGGCAGGCGGTTCTGCACCACGTCCCACACCAGCTCTTCGTCCAGTTTGTCGTAGCCATGAACGATTCGATTGCGCAGCCCGATGATTTTTCTCAGTTCAGGGAAGTGTTCGGCCTGCGCCGGGTCGGTTTCCTCCAATTGCGCAAACGCTTCGCCGATGATCCCAAGCTTGCGCTCGATCGCCGAGCGCAACAGGTCGTCGGCCTGATAGTCGGAAAAAGTTTTGCCGGCTGCAAATCGTCCGGCGGCGGCACAGCAATCGGCGATGTCCCGCAGCCGCTTGCACACCTCAATTTTCATAGACGATCTGGCGGCTGGCCTCCACTGTGGCGCGGAAATACGGATTGCGAATCATCCGTTCGGTGAGCAGGTCCACCTTGCGCCCCAGCAATTGTTCGAGCGCGTCGGCGAATTCCAAAAATGCGTCAGCATAACCAGCGTAACCCGTACGCTGAAATTGCACGATGAAATCCAAGTCGCTTTTCTCCGCTTGAAAATCGCCGCGCGCCGCAGAACCAAACAAATCCAGCCGCCGAACCTCGTGCTGCCGGCACAAGTCGGCGATGCTCGCTTTCTTTTGTTCGATCAGCGCGATCACGGTGCGACTATATCACAAGGGAACCAGAGGGTGCAACCCGCAGCCAGCGCAGCCAGCGCGGATGATTTTCACTTCGTCAACGCCACATCCCAATCCTTCCACACCGGCTCGTAGCCGAGGCTTTGAATGAGCTTCGCCACTTCCTCCGCCGAGCGCCCATCCGCAATGTTGAATTGTCCAGTCGCATTCGTCGCGTGACCGTTCGTCGGGGTCGCCCACTCACTCGCACCCGCTTCCACGATGCGGCCGCGCACGGTCTGGTGGATGTGCTCCTTGCCCGCGCCGGTGTAACCGCCCGGTTCGGTATGGCTGCCCGCGCTGATGAGCGTGATGCCCAGCGGGAAAAGTCCGTCGCGCAACTTCGCCGGCTCGCGCGTCGAGAGCACCAGGCCCACGTCCGGGAACATCAACCGAAATGCGCAGACCAGTTGCACCAGTTCGCGGTCGGAGATATGCGTGAGTGGCTCGAACTCGCCCGCGCACGGACGCAAGCGCGGCAGCGAGATCGTGAGCGACGCCTTCCAGCAGTTGCGCAGCAGATAATCCGCGTGCGCCGCCACGCACAACGCCTCGTATCGCCAGTCCGCCAGCCCGTACAGCGCGCCGATGCCGATGCGCCGGAAGCCCGCCGCGTAAGCGCGCTCCGGCGTTTCCAGCCGCCAGTCCAAATTCTTTTTCGGCCCGGCGGTGTGCAGGTCGTCATAGACCGCGCGGTCGTAAGTTTCCTGATAAACCACCAACCCATCCGCGCCCGCCGCGACGAGCGGACGATATTCCTCCGTTTCCATCGGCCCGACTTCGAGCGACACGCTGGGGATTTCCTCGTGCAACGCCGCCACGCAATCGCGCAGATAACCGTTCGACACAAACTTCGGATGTTCGCCCGCCACGAGCAGCACGTTGCGGAAACCCTGCGCCGCCAGCGCCCGCGTCTCACGCATCACTTCATCCACCGTGAGCGTCACGCGCAGGATGGGATTGTCGCGGGAGAAGCCGCAGTATTTACAGTTGTTGATACACTCGTTGGAAAGATAAAGCGGCGCGAACAACCGGATGACTTTGCCGAAACGCTGTTGTGTGAGCGCCTGCGAACGCCGGCCCATCGGTTCGAGCAACTTGCCGGCCGCAGGCGAAATCAACTGCGCGAAGTCGGCCAGCGAAAAACTTTCCTTCGCCACCGATTCGCGCGCGGCGGCCAGGTTCGTGTCCAACGAACGCTTCACCAGCGCCGACAGCGGCAACGAATTGAGTTCCGCGACAAAGCTCACGCAGCCAGCGTAGCAAACCCGCGCCCGAAGTCGAGGCGGCCGTGGTTGCTTGGTGCGACGTGATCAATGCCCGGCTCGAAGCGGAGGAGCGCGGCGTTCACGCCGCTTCAACGTCCGCACAAACAGAACGCTCGAAATTTCCCAGAGCCTTTCTACAATCGGTCATTGAAGCGGCATAAATGCCGCGTGCCGGGGGCGAGCGCAGGCATTTTTGCGGGCTTTCCTTGAACGTGCGCCCGATGGCCATGGCTTCGCCCACGTTTTCATCTGCGTGGTGAGGGTGGGGTCGGCTTGCGGGAATTTCTCGGAGGCGAAGCGCGGAATCTTGGTGACGCCGTAATTAGTGCCCGCGCGAAGCTTACTTCGTCTTGAGTCCGTCGCGCCAGGCGATGGCTTCCAGTTCGACCCGGACCGCGTCCATAACGGGCACGACGGGATGCGCCGTGAATTCAAACGACGGAAATGTGGAGCAGGTCTTGTGCACCGTCAGCGGATCGTCGCATTCCACCAACATGTGGCCGCCCCAGTCACCCACGCGCACCACGAACATCTCGATCTTGAAATTGCCCGGCGGTTTCCATTGGGTGAACACCTCCAGAATCCGCTTCTGGGCATTCTCGTATTCCGCCGGCGAACCTTGCGACCGTTCGAACCAACTGATCATCCATTTCATATCAAAACCTTTCGCGTGAGAGTTGTTATTGTTGTTTGGTGTCGGTGACGGAAATGAGGATTTCAAAATGTCATCTCGGAAGGAAGCGCTAATTGAACCGCGCAACCGCAGTTCCGCCGCACCAACAACCGCAACGCGGTTGCAGCCTTCCACTCCAACGGTGTTGTGGCGGCGGAGGATGAACCGCGAAAGACGCCAAATACGCGAACGGGAATTCGGTTTCTATTTTCGCGTGGTTCGTGTGGTTCGAGGTTGGACCCGGCGGCGGTGGATTTTGGTGGCCGTGCGCCAGCACCAACTCCTTCAGAGTTGATGAATTTGTGGGGACGGTTTCCCAGGGTAGCCCCGAACGCTTGCGGGGCAACCGCTGGGCTGATGGATTTGAATCTCGTTGGGATTCAAGACGGCACGCGACAAACTGACCATTACGATCGCTGTCGATACCGAGCAAAGTCATCGACCGGGTAAAAGTTGCAAAGCTTATCAAAACTGCGCTGCCAGATCACTCCTCATACGTCGATCAGTTTGGTGACGCAGGTTACCACTACCTATTGGAGGAAGTTGAACAAAGACTATTGACCGAAATCAATAGAATGCTGACCGGTAAAGAATCAGACCAAGCTAGCTTGGATCAAGCTGCGGCGATTCTGAGGCAGTCCAACGAAGTCGTGGCTTCTCTGAAGGTCAATGACACGCCAAAATAAATGGTAGTTGAACCCTACCCAGCTATTTCAATTCTTCGACCCCGCCAGTTCTTCCTCAAAATCCACGATCTCCTTGATCTGCACGAGAAACCAGCGGTCAATCTTCGTGAGGTTGAAAATCTCCTCGATGGTGAAGCCGGCGCGCAGGGCGTGGCGGATGAAAAGATGCGTTCGGCGTTGGGCACGCTCAGTTTGCGGCTGATGACGTCGCGCGGGAGGATGTCGCGGTCGCCATAGACTTCCGTGCCGATGCGCCACGGTTTGCCGTCCGCCGCCCAGGCCGCTGCGGCTGCTCGCGCACGGTCACCGTGTCTCCAGCGAGCGCAGGCATTTTTGCAGGCTTTCCTTGAACGTGCGCCCGATGGCCATCGCTTCGCCGACGCTTTTCATCTGCGTGGTGAGCGTGGGGTCGGCTTGCGGGAATTTCTCGAAGGCAAAGCGCGTCCCGCAATCGCGGGATTGGTGACGACGTAATCAATGCTCGGTCGAAGTTCGCGGGGGT
>SIBJ01000029.1 GCA_009695195.1 Pedosphaera sp. | reverse complement strand
CGCAGTTCCACGTCAAAGCAACCAAAGGTCTGAGCGGTCGGGTGATTCTTCATGGCGCAAATCTTAAATTGTTTCTGCTGCGGCTGCAATCGTTAACTCAGTTATTTTGAACTTTTCATCCCCCAAGTTTCCGGAGGTGCCCTTAAGTTTAGCCCCGCATGAATGACTTGTTAAACATATCCACGGCCAAACTTCAGCGCATCCTTGCGTTGAAGAAACAGATTGAACGTTTGGAAGCGATGCTGTCGAAGCTGGCCGGCGCTGCGGCGCCCGCTGCGGCAAAGTCCGCTCCGCGCAAGCGTCGCAAGATGAGCGCCGAGGCGCGCAGGCGCATCTCGGTCGCCGCCAAGGCCCGCTGGGCCAAGTTCAGAGCGGCGAAGAAGAAGTGAGCTTGGTGGCGGCTTTCCTTTCCGCTGCATCCAGCGGGGCGATCAGCACCACAAACTCACCTTTCAAACTTCGCTTCGCCGTCGCGGCGATCAACTCCGCCGGGGTGCCGCGAAGAAACTCCTCGAACTTCTTCGTGAGTTCGCGCGCGAGCACGATTTGCCGCTCGGGGAATACTTCGCCGAGTTCGCCCAGCAATTTCCCGACGCGATACGGCGATTCGTAAAGCACCAGTGTGCCGTCGAAGGCTTTCAACGATTCCAATTGGTTCCGGCGCTGACCGGATTTATGCGGCAGGAAGCCGATGAAATGAAATTCATCCGTCGGCAAGCCGCTCGCGGTGATTGCGGCGATGAGCGCGCACGCGCCGGGCACTGATTCGACGCGGAAGCCCGCGGCGATGGCGGCTTTAACGACGCGCTCGCCGGGATCGCTGATGCCCGGGCTGCCCGCGTCCGTGACCAGCGCAACTTTTTCCCCGCGCCGCAATCGCTCGATGATTTCCTCGCTGCGCTTCGCCTCGTTGAACTGGAAGTAACTCAACAACGGCTTGGAAATCTGGAAATGTTTCAGCAGTTGCCCGGTGTGCCGCGTGTCCTCGGCGGCGACCACGTCGCACTCGCGCAACACGCGCAACGCGCGCAGCGTGATGTCCTCGAGATTGCCGATGGGGGTGGCGACGAGATACAACGTGGCGGGTTGGAGCGCGGGAAGTTCCATCGCGTCGAGCAGTTAGAAATGAATTCCCACGGTCACGAACACCGCGTGGCTGATGAATTTGTAAGTGCCGTCCGCGGTCTGGCCGGCGAAAAATCCCGGCTGCGACGCCGGCGAACTGCCGGAAACAGTGCGCGCCGGGCCGTAGCCAAATTGGTAAGCCACGTCGAAGTCGAACCGTTTGCCTTTGTGACCCGCGCCGAGACTGAAGAAATGCCGGTCGAGGTCCGCCGCCAGCGGCGTGTAAAATGTGTCGGGCACGGAGTTCTGGTTGTAAAGGTAGCCGGCGCTGACCTGCCAGTCGTTCGCGCAGGCGCGGGTCGCGCCGACTTCAAAAATCCAACTCGGCTGCCATTTGAGGTTCACCGGTATGTTTCGTTGCACGGGAAACGGCGGACGCGAGAGCTGGTGGATGATGATCTGCCCGAGGCTGCTCCAGTCCGTGTAGTCGGCGTCGAACTCCAGATTCCATCGCGGCGTGGGCCGGAAGGAAACGCCGAGTACAGCGGTGAGCGGGAAAGTGTAATTTGCCTCCGCGAGCACCGCCGTCGGTCGGATCACCGGTTGTTGTTCAATCCGCGTTTTGCCGCGCAGCGTGAACCCCGTGGTGCTGCGGAGCGTCGCGCCGAAGGAAATCTTCTCCAGCGGCTGCCAGAGCAGGCCGACGTTGTAGCCCGCGCTCCAACCCTCGCCGTTGAAGCGGAAGGAATTTGCGAACGGCCGTTCGGTGGGGAGCAGGCCCTGTTCGAGTTCCAGATTGGCGTAGTCCACCAGCGCGCCGCCGGCGAGCGAAAGGGTCGGCGTCAGTTTCAGCGCGATCACCGGGTTGAAGCGAAAATACCGGATCGCGGCGTCCGTGGCGACGGCGCGGAAGCCGGTGTCCTGCGGCCAGCTCACGTTCGCGCCATAGGGCGAATAAATCCCCAAGCCGAAGCTCCACCGCGAATCCGCGAACGAATGCGAAAGGAAAAACTGCGGCACCGCGGCGAACTGATCGCGGATGTGATAAGTGGTGCCGTTATTCGGCGCCCCGGCGGGCGGGGTGAACGCCGGGTCGAGATAAATCCCGTAGATGCCGCTGCGCGCCTGGGTGCCCGCGAGCTGCGTAAGGCCGGCCGGGTTGTAATAAATGGCCGATGGGTTGTCCGCGGTGGCCACGAAGGCTTCGCCGCGCGCTGTGGCGAAAGCGTCCTGACTTCCCAGCCGCATGCCGTTGGCCAGCAGCGCGAGCGGCGCGAGGGCCAGGACGAGGGCGGCCCGAAGTTTTTGTTTCCCACCCACGCCGGATGATTGAATTGGTGAATTCACGATTGAACGGGACGGTTGTTACACGTCGCTGCCGGGCGGAGCAAGCAAGTTCCCCGCTTTACTTCCGACGGGGGTGAGGCATCGTTCCAGCGTGAAGTTTGCTTTTCGCTTCATTGTGGGCTGGCTGTTCGTCGCCGTGGTTTCGTCAGCACCGGCCGCCTTCACGTCCCTCTACGTGTTCGGCGACGGCGTCTGCACCACGACCAACGGGCCGGGTGGCTCGGATTACTACGGCGACCGCTATTCCAATGGCCGCGTCTGGATTGAGGTGCTCGCGCAACGGCAGGGACTCACCTACGAATCCAACAAGAACTGGTCTTTCTTCGGCCACTTCAGCCCCAACCTGGTGGAGAACGTCACCGCCTTCACGCCGACCAACGCCAGTACTGCGCTGTTCGTGGTCTGGGTCTGCAACGCGGATTTTGTGGAGAACCTCACCAAGCCGGAGTTCGCGCCCTACGCCTCGAACAATCTCGCCATCTGGACCGACGCCATCAACCTGACGCTCTCCAATCACGTCGTCGCAGTGCAGACGCTCTACGCCAAAGGCGCGCGGACCTTGATCGTGCCGAACGCCGTGGACATCACCAAGGCGCCCTTCTACAACCTCGACCTGGCGAGCGAGGCGTTCATCCGGCAGCGGGTGATTGATTTCAACCTTGCCTTTACAAACCGGATGAACCTGTTGCGAACGTCGCTGACGAATCTCACGATCATCATCCCGGACATGTTTGCGTTGCTCGAAGACATCACGACGCATCCCGCCACCTTTGGGCTGACGAACGTGACGAGCTATGCCATTTTCGACTTCGCCACGCCGGTGTTCACGGGGCCGGCGACGAATTATCTTTTTTGGGATTACCTGCACCCGGGCGCGAAAGTGCATGAAGTGCTGGCCGACTCGGTGCAACACCAGCTTTCGCCCGCGAGAGTGAACGAACTGGTTTCGCTCGGCAGCAACGTTCAACTGACGGTGGCAAACATGCCGCTGGGACTCAACGGTTTCGTGGATGCCTCGACCAATCTGCTCACTTGGACGCAGGTGCAAAACTTTTCCAGCACGAACCTGACGCAAAACCTCACGGCGCCGGCTTCCGGACCGCTGCGTTTTTATCGTCTGCGATTTCCGTTTGCCTGGTCCTGGCCGTAACGGTCGCTCCGCGCTAAACCTCCTTGCGCGGGAACAATGGCGCGGGTTCGCCGATGCTGTGACCGGGCTGCAATCCGCCCCAGTTCGCGCCGGAAAACTTTTCTGGCGCTTCGCTCAAACCCAGTTGCCCGTAAATTTTCGTCGCTGAGTTCGGAATGAAAGGCCACAACAACACCGCCAGCACGCGGCACGTCTCCGCCAGATTGTAGAGCACTTCGTCGAGCCGTTTCGCCTGCGTCGGGTCCTTCGCGAGGCTGAACGGCTTGGTTTGATCCACGTATTGGTTCGCGCGGGTGACGAGCGACCAGATCGCGAGCAGCGCGGCTTGAAGCTGGTTTTGTTCGAGCAACGCGCGCGTGTCGGCGATGACTTTGTTCGCGTCGGGCGCGAGTTCGTCCGCGCGCGCGGGCACGACGCCGTTGCGGTACCGCTTGAGCATCGAGAGCGAACGGTTGATGAGATTGCCAAGGCCGTTCGCGAGTTCCGCCTGGTAACGGGAACGAAACCCGGCATCCGTCCAGTTGCCATCGGGGCCGATGTCGAGCTCCCGCACGACGTAAAAACGAAACGCGTCGAGTCCCCATTCGTTGATGACCGCAATCGGATCCACGATGTTGCCGGTGCTCTTGCTGATCTTCGCGCCGTCTTTCTGCCACCAGCCGTGCGCGAGGATTTGTTTTGGCAACGGCAGGCCCATCGCCTTGAGCATGATCGGCCAATAGACCGCGTGAAATTTCAGGATGTCCTTGCCGATGATGTGGAGGTCGGCGGGCCAGAGTTCGAGTGCGGAGTGCGGAGTGCGGAGTGCGGAATTGATGGCCGGGTCGCCGTGCGCGGCGGGGATGCTGATGTAGTTCACCAGCGCGTCGAACCAGACGTAGGTCACGTAATCCGCGTCGAAGGGCAGGGGGATGCCCCAGTTCAAGCGCGCCTTCGGTCGTGAGATGCAGAGGTCTTCGAGTTCGTTGTTCTTGAGAAAGCCGAGGACTTCATTGCGACGGTGATCCGGCTGGACGAAATCCGGATTCGCTTCGAGGTAATCAATCAGCCATTGCTGATGCTCCCGCAGCTTGAACCAGTAATTCGTCTCCTGAAGTTTGACGACCTCGCCGTACGCCGGATCGAACGTGCCGTCGGGACGGCGATCCTTGTCGGTGAGAAATGTTTCTTCTCTCGCCGAGTACCAGCCCTCGTACGTTTCTTTGTAAAATTGTCCGGCGGCGTGCAGCTTCGCGAGGATCGCCTGAACGAATTCCTTGTGGCGCGGCTCGGTGGTGCGGACGAAATCATCGTTGGTGAGTTCGAGTTTCTGCGTGAAGGCTTTCCAATCCGCCGCGAGTTCATCGCAATAGACCTGCGGGCTTTTCCCCTCCGCCTGCGCCGCTTGCTGCACCTTCTGCCCGTGCTCGTCGAGACCGGTGAGGAAAAAAACCTCCTGCCCGAGACTGCGGCGCGCGCGTGCGATCACGTCGGTCACGACTTCTTCGTACGCGTGGCCGAGATGCGGCTGGCCGTTGACGTAATTTATGGCGGTGGTGATGTAAAACCGTTTGCTCATCGGCGCGCAGTGTGCGGGAGCGCGCGGGTGTTGGCAACACCGACCCCGTCTGGGCTCGCGCGGCGCGGAGCTGCCGACGTGAACCACGCCAGGTTCCGACTCGGACCAGCAATCACGATCATTTCAACCCGCCAGCGCCGTGGAGGGAAGCAACATTCCCAGCGCGGCCCAATCCGAAAGCCGTTTTCCCCGGACACCCATGCAGTGTCAGCATCGCAGATTGGGTGGTAAACACTCCACGCCGCTTGGCGAGAGTTGCGCATTTTTTGCGGGAGAAATTGTAAAAGGATTCGCCGCTTGCGCCGGTGGTCGCGCGGGTTAGTCGCTGCCAAGGAACCAGAGTTGCTCAAGCCTGGCCGGCAGGGGCGGGGCGAATGTTTCCGGCGGCAGCAGTTGGAGAATCGGTCGCGGCGGGAGTTTGCGGTGCGGCCTTTGGCGGCAGGCTCGTGTAGAACTTGGTTGTGAGTCGTTCGAGGTCTTCGATGCGACTGTGCAATTGGACGAGGGCGTTGCCGAGTTGACGCTGGCCTTGTTCGCCGGGGAAAAGCAGGAGTTGCCGTTCGGCTTCGCGCTGGTCGGCCACGGACTGGGCTTCCGATCCGGGCAACAGCGCCGAGGCGGAGAACATCGTCGTCATGCGGTTGATGGCGCGAATGGAGGTCAGGTTGAGGAAGAGGATGCTCACCAGCAGCAAGCCGGACAAGCCGACCACGATGGCGAGTCCGGTACGAAAGGTGTCACGGACAATTTTCAAATCCTGCTTCCGTTGGTTGGTCATCAGTTCGGTGATGGCGGCGAGATTCGCGGCGTTGTTGCTGCCGGTCTCGGCGAGCGAGCGGGCGATGTCTTTGCGGGCCTGTTCCAATTCCTTCAGCGTGGCGATCTGCTGGGACTGAAGCGCCGCCAGCACTTGCAACTGCGCGCTCGCCAGGCGCGAAATTTCCTGGCTCAAGTTGGTGCCGGCCGGCGTGGAATTAGTGGCCGCCGCCGCATCGGGTGGTTGGGCGTTGGTTGAACCCGCCAACAGCAGGCAAACGATCACCGAACTCAGCCAGGCTGAAAACGTAGGACCGATGCGTCGTTGATGTCTCATGGAACGGGTTGCCGCCCGAAGGTGTATCACCACGGCCAACGATCCGGCAAGCGGTAGTTATTCACAGGGAGCGGGAGGGGTGCGATTAAAGGCGGGTGAGGGTGAGCGGGTGCTGGCGGTATTTTTGGACTGCGGTGGCAAGTCGGACGCGACACCGCTTGCGAGCGAACGGGGCGGGTTGCTCATTGCCCTCGCCGTCGTCGGGGCCAAAGCGGTGTCGCGTCCGACTTGCCACCGCAGTCCATAATGCCCTCACCCGTTTTTAATCACACCCGAGCGGGAGAGCGGGAGCTGGGTGATAAATAGTCGACTGATTACCTGGCAGAGCGACCTGGCTTGCCGAAAACGCGCGAACCTATTGCTTCCCCTTCACCAACGAATCCACCACGCCGGGATCGGCCAGCGTCGTGGTGTCGCCGATCTGGTCGGTCTGGTTCTCGGCGATTTTGCGGAGGATGCGGCGCATGATTTTTCCGGAGCGCGTTTTCGGCAGGCCGGGCGCGAATTGAATTTTGTCCGGCACGGCAATCGGCCCGATTTCTTTGCGCACGTGCAGCGCGAGTTCCTTTTTCAATTCTTCGCTCGCCTCGACGTGCTCCTTAAGTTTGATGAAGGCGTAGAGGCCCTGGCTTCACTGCGCCGCATCGCCAAACTGCTCAAAGCGTTGCTCCCAGATTTTCATAAACGGTCGCCAGTCATTGCCATCCCCGGCGTGCAATGCGGCAAAGTAAGCCGCCTCACCCGCGGAACCGGTTGGCACCAGGTCAACCGGCGGAAGTTCCAATCGCCGGAGCCATTCGCGCAGAAAAAGCCGGGTGACACGTCCGTTGAAATCGTTGAACGGATGGATGGAAAGCAGCCGCCCCTCGGCAAACGCGAGCAGTTCCAACAGCAGTTCCTCCATCCTGCCGCTGGCGTTTTCCCGGCGCGTGCGAAGATCCTCGCCGTAATCGCGCATCAGCATCGGCACGCGATGCGGCGACGGCGGGTGATGTTCGCCGACCCGCACCTCGGCATCGCGCCAGTGACCTGCCCATTCCGGCACCAAATCGCCGGCAATCTCGAAATGAAACTGGCGGACCAGTTCCGCCACGGCTTCCTGTGCGGCGAAGGTGTCGGCGGCAATGGCGGTTTCCACGCGGAGCACGCGCTCGGCCAGCAACGGCGCCAGTTGCGAATAGCTCAGGAGGCCGCGGGTGGTTTGGATGAAGCGGGTGGCCCCGCCTGGCGGTGTAGTTTCTCCAGCCATGATTGGTCAACGGCCTCCCTCTCGAACGCCATGGACAGTGCCACCTGGCGCGGAATCCGCCGCCAGCAAATCTCCCGGCGCGTTTCGGCATTAAGCCGGCGCCAGCGTTGGATGGTCTCAGTCCATTTCATGCCGGTGAAGCTACCGCCGATTCGGAAGCCAGACAAGGCCGCAATCAAATGAGACCGGGCCGACGGCACGGGGCGGCAAGTTCAGTGGCGGGGCGGTTGGGGTTGCGATCACGGCTACTTCAACACCTGTTGCCAAAACCTATATTCAGCTTCCAGCATGCGCTTGATGTAGTTGTCATCTCGGTCAAGAGTTACAAGCACTTCAGGGCAGTTTGGCAGATAGCACCAAAAATCAATTGAAGTCAGACCGGTGACAGCAAGCGCATGCTGTAGCTGACCGTAGTAATAGTCGGGGACTCTCCCGCTCGCTGACGTTTTCCGATACACGGAATTGCCGCATTTGATTTCGACAACCGCGCTTCCGTCCGCCGATAAGCCATCAACGCTCGCGCGCAGCCACTCGTATTGACTGCTCTGGAGACAAGCGGGCTGAACATCAAAGCCACGGCGTAAAATGTATTTTTTGCGTGCCTCCGGCTCGAGCATAGTCCCACGCGCCATTGCTTCGTTCTCAATTTGGTCTTTCGGCGCACCGCGTTTGTTCCGCAGTAATTCTGATACATCTTTCCAAGGGTTTTCTCCCATTATCACCGGCGCGTCTGATGCCCCAATCCCCTTGTGTCGCCACTCCAACCATTCACGCGTTCCCTGATTTAGTTGAACAATCGTGTAGTGCGGAGAATTTATTGGAGCGCCTTGAGATGAATCGGTCACTTCTATTGTTTGACGAGGCTTTTCGGAGACAGGTTCAACAGGACTGCCGGTGACATTCTGAAGAAGTTTTTTTAACTCCTCCTTTTCTTCTTTGGTGATGATGCCGTCTTCCAAAATGCGTTCCATCGTTTGAGCAATTTCGGATGCCGGCCATTCGGTTGTGAAGCTGAAATCCTCCAGCCACGAATTCAAAAATTTCACCTCTGCGGTTGTGATTTTGTCGTCAGCGATCAAGCCGCGGCAAATGCCAATAAGCTCGGTCATTTTTTTGGACGTGTCAGCTTTCTTGGCTGGCTGTTTGGTGGCAGGTGGTGTCTGACTAAGCGCAAGGAATTCGGCGCAATCACGATTGGCAATCCAATCGCCCAGGCCTTCTCGCCAAACGTAGTATGCTTCAAGCCCCGCACTTTGGGCGACCTGCCAAGCCGAAAGTGGACCGTGTGGATTCTTGGCGGCATCAATAAAATACCACTCGTCTTCAAGCGCACGCGGCTTCGTGTCGCTGGCCGGTGCGCCCCGGAAAATAATGTCCCGGCATTTTGCGACAGGCGTCTGCTTGGCGAACGTGACAACTGCGTCGTAAGTATCGAGCCTCACTGTTTCCAATCTTGGCCGATAAACTTTCTGGAACAATTCGACAATCGTCAGAACGTCATTTTGCGCTCGATGGCTTTGTGATGGAGTAATGCGAAATTTCTCCTTCAAAACCTCAAGCCGGTAGCTTTGCGTTTCTGTCACCAGTCGTCGAGCAAGCATCATGCAACAGAACCCGCGTTGGCCAATATCAGGAAGGCCAAGCCTTGCCCATTCTGGCTGAAGACAACGATTCCAGTCGAAACTGAGATTGTGAGCGATGAGTGGGTGGTCTTGTGCGTAATCCCGAAACAATTCATAGAGACGCTCGGGCTTCTCACCGTGTTGTCTCAAATACTCTCGGGAGTAACCGTGAATCGCTTCAGCCGCAGGATCAATTGGAACGTCATGATTCAAAAGCATTGTGAATGGCTCTCCTACTGGATCCCAACCTTCCATCGATTGTCCTGACAACTCGACAACGTGGATAGGCTCGTAGAGGCCGTCCGTCTCGGTATCAATGATCACCCAGCGTTTTCCTTTCATAGTTTGGATGTGTTGAATTGTCGTGCGTGAACTACTGCTTCCCCTTCACCAACGAATCCACCACGCCGGGATCGGCCAGCGTCGTGGTGTCGCCGATCTGGTCGGTCTGGTTCTCGGCGATCTTGCGGAGGATGCGGCGCATGATTTTGCCGGAGCGCGTTTCAAAACGGAGCCGGTTCGCCGTAGAGCCTTTGAAAGAGTTGCCGCCGCAATTCTTCCGGCGCAAGCGGCGAGGGCAGCGAGGCCAGCACCACCGTCCGCGCGGCTTCAAACATCTGCACGCCCATGACAAATCGCTCCGAGCCGGAACGGGCCATGAGTTTTTGCCGTACGAGTTCGGCGATTTCTGGCGGTGTGTCAGTCATTTGAAACTTCCTGCCATAGATTACTCAATTCGAGGTTCGCCGTCCATTGCCCGATGTAGGTGCGGTCGCAGCCGGTTTCGATCAGATTGCGAACATCCCGGAGTTGAAGTTCCGAGCGGGAATCCTTCGCCCAAAACAGCTTTGAAAGTATCAGATCTTCCTTGCTCACAATCCAGGTCTCGAAGTTTTCAATCTTAATGCGTCGGCGGCGCTCGAATTCGAGGAGGCGATACTTGGTCTGCTTGCGCACGATGCAATCCACTTTGATGACGCTTTCTTGATGGATGAGGTTGAACATCGAAGTGTGTTCGAGCGAAGCGTTCACCGCCTCCCGGGAAACGTAGTAATCGGGCGTGAACAAACGAACCACGCGGTCGGCGTCGTCAGGCCGCAGCGCGACGACGAGATCAATGTCGCGCGTCATGCGCGGCTGGGCGTAGTAATTCATCGCCATCGAGCCGGTGAGCATGTAGCTGATGCCCGCGCCATCGAGTCGCGCGGAAACATCGCGGACGATGTCGAGTTCGTTTTGCATGAACTGTGGCGGTTACTGCTTCCCCTTCACCAACGAATTCACCACGCCGGGATCGGCCAATGTGGAAACATCGCCGATCTGGTCGGTCTGGTTTTCGGCGATCTTGCGGAGGATGCGGCGCATGATTTTGCCGGAGCGCGTTTTACTTCAAGGCATGGCAATGTTCGCGCGGACAAAATGTTCATCCTGTGCGATGGCTTGGGTGATTCCACGTTTGGCCATGCAATCCAAGCTCACGGTGTCGGTCAGACTGAACCGGCGTTCGCGTGTCTGACGACAGCGTGCTGCCGCCGCGTTGTGGGCGCTCTCTTCCACCCATTCAATTTTGCAACGGGCGAGAAGGTCGTTGAGAAAAGTTTCCACGGCGTCCCATCCCAGACGGCGCTGTACCAACGCCCATGTCTCATGCACGACGTAATTCGTGGTGACCAGTTCCCAGCGTTCCTTTTCCGCGCGTTCAAAGGCGGCCAGTGCTTGCGGATGAAACGGGTCCGAGCCGTCGAGACAGGCGTAGAAACCCGAGGTGTCCACGAACACTGTTTTCATCTGTTCGGATCACACCAGGCTTTGTCGTGGAGTTTGAGATTGTCCTGTTCGGCTTGCGGGAGCGGACGGAATTTGCCGGCAAATTCGCGCAGCGGGCGGGGCGCGCGGGATGAATCCGTCGGGAGCAAACGCGCCACGGGCTTGTGGTTTTTTTCGATAATAATCTCGTCGCCTGGATTCAGCGATTCAACCAGTTCACCCAAACGCGATTTGGCTTCGGCTAATTCCACTGTCTGCATGGTGAAAGGGTGTCACGCTAACTGCGTCGCTGCAAGTCGTGATTCAAGCCTATTGCTTCCCCTTCACCAACGAATCCACCACGCCGGGATCGGCCAATGTGGAAACATCGCCGATCTGGTCGGTCTGGTTTTCGGCGATTTTGCGGAGGATGCGGCGCATGATTTTGCCGGAGCGCGTTTTCGGCAGGCCGGGCGCGAATTGAATTTTGTCCGGCACGGCGATCGGCCCGATTTCCTTGCGCACGTGCAGCGCGAGTTCCTTTTTCAATTCGTCGCTGGGTTCGATGCCGTCCTTGAGCGTGATGAAGGCGTAGAGGCCCTGGCCTTTGATCTCGTGCGGCATCGGCGCGACGGCGGCTTCGGCAACTTTCGCGTGGCTCACCAGCGCGCTCTCGACTTCCGCCGTACCGATGCGGTGGCCGGAGACGTTCACCACGTCGTCCACGCGGCCCATCAGCCAGTAATCGCCGTCGGGGTCAACGCGGCAGCCGTCGCCGGTGAAGTAGAGGTTTTTGAACATCGTGAAATACGTGTCAATGAAGCGGTCGTGGTCTCCCCACGTCGTGCGCATGATGCCGGGCCAGGGTTTCTTGATGCAGAGTTTGCCGCCTTCGTTTGGCGCGCACTCGCTGCCGTCGTCGCGCAACACCACCGGCTCGACGCCGAAAAATGGCCGGCTCGCGCTGCCTGGTTTCAACGTGTGGGCGCCGGGTAATGCGCTGATGAGGATGCCGCCGGTTTCCGTTTGCCACCAGGTATCCACGATGGGGCAACGGCCTTTGCCGATGACGCGATGATACCACAGCCACGCTTCGGGATTGATCGGTTCGCCGACCGAGCCGAGCGTGCGGAGCGAACTGAGGTCGTGTTTGTTCGGCCATTCTTCGCCGAGCCGGATGAGCGAGCGGATGGCGGTGGGCGCGGTATAGAAAGCGGTGACCTTGAACTTCTCGACGATCTGCCAGAACCGTCCCGCGTCGGGAAACGTGGGCACTCCCTCGAACATGAGCGTCGTCGCGCCGTTGCAGAGCGGGCCATAAACGCCGTAGCTGTGGCCGGTGACCCAACCGATGTCCGCCGTGCAAAAATAAACATCGTCGTCGTGAACATCGAAAACGTATTTGTGCGTAAGCGCGGAGTGTAGGAGATAGCCGGCGGTGGAATGGACGACGCCCTTGGGTTTCCCGGTCGAGCCGCTCGTGTAGAGCATGAACAAATAATCCTCCGCCTTCATCGGCTCCGGCGCACAGTCCGGCGAAACCTTCGCCATGAGGTCGTGATACCAGAGGTCGCGTCCGGCGGTCATGTTGCAGGGCGTGTCGTTGCGTTTGAAGACGACGACCTTCTCGATGGTGGGACAACTTTTCACCGCCGCGTCGGAAATTTCCTTGAGCGGAATGGTTTTGCCCGCGCGCAAACCGACGTTCGCCGTGATAAGCAATTTGCACGTCGAGTCGCTGATGCGTCCGGCGAGCGAGTCCGCGCTGAAGCCGCCGAAGACGATGGAGTGAATCGCGCCGACGCGCGTGCAAGCGAGCATGGCGACGGCGGCTTCCGGCACCATCGGCATGTAAATGGAAACGCGGTCGCCCTTTTTCACGCCGAGTGATTTCAGGGCGTTGGCGAACTTGCACGTGTCGTGATGCAATTGCTCGTAGGTGATGCGCTGCACTTCGTCCTCGCCTTCGCCCTGCCAGATGATGGCGGTCTTGTTGCGCGTGGCGGTCTTGAGATGGCGGTCAAGGCAGTTCGCACTGACATTCAACACGCCGTCGTCGAACCAAGTGTGTTGAATCTTTCGCGCCGCCGTGTCCCAAGTATATTTCCGCGAAACGGTCGGCTTCTTGAACCACTCCAGCGTGTCGCATTGCTCCAGCCAGAAGGCGTCGGAGTCATTCACCGAACGCGCATACATTTTTTGGTAGGTCTCGGCGTTGATGTGTGCGCGTTGGATCGCGTCGGCGGGCGGCGGGAAGGTGCGGCCTTGCTGCTGGAGCGATTCGGTGGAGATGGCTTTGGCTGGTTGAGTCATAGTGCGTTCACGGCTGTATGAGTTCCGGGAATTTCCGCAGAACCCGTTTCCCTTGTCAACCGCCCAACTGCAAACATGCGGTCGCGATGCCTCGGTGGACGGAGCGCGGAATTCATTCCGCTTCGGCGATCAACGACCGGCCACCGCCATTTTTCTGGGTGACACAAGACATCGGGCGTTGAAGCGGACTGAAGTCCGCGCTCCTTGGCCGGTCAAGAAACGGCGTCACAAATGCAAGAACTGGCTGGTCGCGTCCTGGATTTCGCTTACTCTTTCGGAGTGATGAAACCAACGACTGCCGGCGCACGATGAGCGCAACCACAATCCAAAGCGAACCGCGGGCGCACCTGGCGACTGCGCTGACGTGCCGCCAGCGCTTCCTCAACGCCTGCCACTGCCGCCCGACGGACCGCCCGCCGGTGTGGCTGATGCGGCAGGCCGGCCGCGCGTTGCCGGAGTATCGCAAGCTCAAGGAAACCTACACGTTCGTTCAACTCGTGCAGAATCCTGAGCTTGCCGCCGAGGTCACTCTCCAACCGGTGCGCCGCTTCGGCTTCGATGCCGCGATTTTATTCAGCGACATCCTCGTCATTCCCGAGGCGCTCGGGCAGGCGTATCGCTTCAAGGAAACCGGTGGCGTGCAGATGGACTTCGCGGTGCAATCGCGCGCGGATATTGAAAAGCTTTCTGTCGAGCGCGTGGTCGAGCGTTTGGGTTACGTGGACCAGGCGCTGCGAATTCTCCGCCGCGAACTGGGCGATCAAACAGCGCTCATTGGCTTCAGTGGTTCGCCGTGGACGCTGGCGACGTTCATGATGGAAGGCGCGAGCGTGCCGCGATACAGCCGCGCCCTCGCGCTCTTTCGCGAGGACCCGAAAACTTATTTCGCGCTCGCTGAAAAATTGACCGCCGCCGTCACCGCGTATTTGAAAATGCAGATTGCCGCCGGCGTGGACGCGGTGCAGATTTTCGACAGTCACGGCGGGCATTTGTTGCCGACAGAATTTCAGGAGGCGAGCGGGAGGTGGATGCGGGAAATTATTTCCGCACTCCGCACTCCGCACTCCGCACTTCCCGTTGTCGCCTTTTCCCTTGGCACGCATGGCAACTGGCCGGACCTGATTGCCACCGGCGCGAATGTCCTCGGCGTGGACTGGCAAACGTCAATGGCCGACGCGCGGAATCTGATTCCCGAGGACATCGCTTTGCAGGGCAACCTCGCGCCATCGTTGCTGGCCGAAGCCACTCCTGAAGTCGTCGCGCGCGAAACCAAAGCCGTGCTCGAAGCCATGCGCGGTCGCGACGGACACATTTTCAATCTCGGCCACGGTTTGACGCCGGGCGCGAAGCTGGAGAACATTGCCGCGCTGGTGGAAACGGTGCGGAATTTCAGATGACCATGAAAAGAATGTTTAACGACCGCCCTCACCCTGACCCTCTCCCCCGGGGAGAGGGAACAGCAGTCGCACCTTTCTCGGTTTTCCGAAGATCGTTCGTCAGATCCGGCGGCGTGATTTTAGATACGGTGGTGGACGATTCTCCCTCTCCTGGGGGGAGAGGGCAGGGGTGAGGGTGGTCTCAAATCACATCTCCAGTTCCAGTTTACATGAAGACGTTGAAAGTAGATTTAGACTTGGTGAAGAAATATAACGTGGCCGGGCCGCGTTACACCAGCTACCCGCCGGCGACGAAATTCACGGACACGATTTCGTGGGAGCAACTTTCCACGAAGATTGAAGAGAACAATCGCACGCCACGCGACCTCTCGGTTTATTTTCACATCCCGTTCTGCGAAACGCTCTGCTGGTTTTGCGGCTGCACGACCGTCATTACGCTCAATCACGACAAGGGCAGGGACTACATTGACTACCTCGGCCGCGAAGTCGCCAAGCTCGCGCCGAAGTTGCATCCGCAACGCAAAGCCGTTCAACTTCACTTCGGCGGCGGCTCGCCCACGTTCCTGCGGCCCGATGAAATCCGCCGGCTCGGCGAGATCATCCACAAACATTTCACGTTTTCGCCCGACATCGAAGCGAGTGTGGAGGTGGACCCGCGCCGGCTCACGCGGGAGCACATGGTTGCGTTGCGAGAGATCGGTTTCAATCGCGCCTCGATGGGCGTGCAGGATTTCAATCCAAAAGTTCAAGAGGCAATTCACCGCATTCAACCGCGCGAGATCACCCAGCAGGCGATGGATTGGATGCGCGAACTCGGCTACGGCTCGATAAACCTGGATTTGATCTACGGCCTGCCGCACCAGACGCCGGAGACATTCCACGAAACGCTCGATACTGTGCTGGAGATGAAGCCCGACCGGCTCGCCGTGTTCAGCTACGCGCATGTTCCGTGGATCAAACCCGCGCAAAAAATTCTGGAAGACAAGATTCTGCCCACGCCGGAAAGCAAACTCGAAGTCCTCAAGCTCGTCATCGAGCGGCTTACCGCGAACGATCAATATGTCTATATCGGCATGGATCATTTTGCGAAGCCGACGGACGAACTCACCATCGCGCAACGCAGCAAGCAATTGCAGCGGAATTTCCAAGGCTACAGCACCCGCGCCGGTTCGGACATCTATGCGTTCGGCATGTCTGGCGTTTCACAAATCCCCGACGCCTACTGGCAGAACGAGAAGGAACTCCCAAAGTATCAAGCCGCCGTGGACGCCGACAAAGTCCCGCTGCACAAAGCCTATTTCGTTTCCGAGGAAGACAAAATCCGCCGTGAAACCATCATGCGGACGATGTGCGATCTCTCGCTCGACTTCGTGGCCATGTCACAAAAGCTCGGTATCAACTTCGAGAAACATTTTGAAAAGGAACTCGCCGCGCTTGCGCCATTTGAGAGCGACGGGTTGGTGAAACGCACGGCCAGCGGCCTCGAAGTGACCGACGGCGGTCGCCTCTTCATCCGCAACATTGCGATGTGTTTCGACAACACGCTTGGAGCGGCGAATGAGCGAAGACATTCGAAAACGATTTGAGCCACAGATGAAACACAGATTGAACCGAGACACGGCGGGTCGGAGTTTCTTATCCGTGTTTCATCGGTGTTTCATCCGTGGCTGATTTACCGCCATGAAATCCGTCGCGATCATCGGCGCTGGCATCACGGGGTTGACGGCGGCGTTTTACCTGAAGCGCAAGGGCGTGCCGGTCACGGTCTATGAGGCGAGCGGGCGCGTGGGCGGCGTGATCCAATCACTTCGGAAGGACGGCTTCCTCGCCGAGTTCGGGCCGAACACACTTCTGGAAACCTCGCCGAAGATCGGGCAACTGGTTCGCGACGCGGGCTTGCAATCGCGCCGGCTTGATCCTGATCCGAAGTCGGAGGCGCGCTACGTTGTGCGTTATCGCCGTCCGGTGGAGATGCCCGCGAAGCCGCTCGGTTTTTTCACGACGGAACTGTTCTCGGTCAAGGCCAAGCTCGCCGTGCTGCGCGAGCCGTTCGTGAAACCTCGCCGCGATTGTGTGGAGGAAAGCATCGCCCAGTTTGTGGTGCGGCGGTTCAATCAGGAGTTTCTCGACCATGCGATTGACGCTTTGGTGGCCGGGATTTACGCCGGTGATCCCTATAAACTTTCTGTCACGCACGCGTTTCCGAAGCTCAAGGCGCTCGAAGACAATTACGGCTCGATGATCAAGGGCCAACTTTTCGGCGGACGCGAACGGAAGAAGCGCGGTGAAGTGGCGAAAGATCGCGCGCCAAAGTTTTCGTTCGACGAGGGATTGCAGGTTTTGCCCGACACGCTGGCGGCGCAGCTTGGCGACGGGATAAAGTTGAATGCGTCGGTGACGAAGCTGACGCAAATGCAGGACGGCTGGCAGGCGACGACTTCGAGCGGAGAAGCGGAGCACGTGGCGGTAATTTTCTGCGGCACGGCAAAGCGGTTGGCGGAGTTGGAAGTGGTCGGAGCGCGGAGCTCCGGCTCCGCTCGAACCGATTCCAACGCGCACAGCTGGAGCTCTGCGCTCCACACTTTCTCCGAAATCCGTTATCCACCCGTGGCGAGCGTCGTCCTCGGTTTCCGGCGCGAGGACGTGGCGCATCCGTGCGCGGGCTTCGGGATGCTGATTCCGAAGATCGAGGGTTTCAAAATCCTTGGAACGATTTTCTCGTCGTCGTTGTTTCCGAATCGCGCGCCGACCGGTCATCTCACGCTCACGAGCTACGTCGGCGGCGAGCGGAATCCGGAACTGGCGTCGCTGCCGGCGGAGAAACTTTACGAGATGGTTTGTGACGATTTGCGCGTGCTGCTCGGCGTGCGCGGCCAGCCCACTTTCCAGCATTGCGTGCTCTACCCGCAGGCGATTCCGCAGTACAACGTCGGCTACGGTCGCTTTAAGGATTTAATGACGCAGGTTGAAGTGAAAGCACCGGGCTTGTTTCTCGCCGGCCATTATCGCGACGGCGTTTCGCTGAGCGATTCAATTGTCTCCGGTTGCAACGTGGCGGAACGGGTGGAAAGTTTCGTGACGACCCTCGGTTCTTAATCTTAATCTTAATCTTAATCCCTGTCCGGGATGGAGAGATTAAGATGAAGATTATGATTACGATTAAGAAGGGATCGGCGCGCGCATGAGCAAAGGGATTCTGCTGGTCAATCTGGGTTCGCCCGATTCGCCGTCCGTGCCGGACGTTCGGCAGTACTTGAACGAGTTTTTGATGGACGGTCGCGTGATTGATGTCCCGTGGCCCGTCCGGCGATTCGTCGTCGGGATGATTTTGGTCAAGCGCCCGGCGGAATCGGGGCACGCCTACGAAAAAATCTGGACCAAGGACGGCTCGCCGCTGGTCGTCACGAGCAAGCACGTGCAAGCCGCGCTGCAAAAACGCGTGAACGTTCCGGTCGAACTCGCGATGCGTTATCAGAATCCGTCCATTCCGTCGGCGGTGAAGAAGCTGGCGGACAAGGGCGCGACGGACGTGCTGCTCATCCCGATGTTTCCGCATTACGCGATGTCGAGTTACGAGTCCGCTGTGGTGCGCGTGCAGGAAGTCGCGGCGAAACTTGCGCCGCAGATGAAAATCACGGTGCAGCCGCCATATTACGACGCGCCGGATTTCATCGCGGCGCTGGTGGCGAGCGCGGCGGATTTTCTGAAGCGGGATTACGATCATCTGCTGTTCAGCTATCACGGCATTCCGGAGCGGCACTTGCGAAAGTCGGACACAACCGGCTGCCATTGTCTCAAGGTGGAGAATTGCTGCGAAGTCGCCAGCCCCGCGCACGCGACGTGTTACCGCGCGCAATGTTTCGCCACGACGGCGGCGTTCGTTAAACTCGCGGGCGTGCCGAAGGAAAAATATTCCGTCTCCTTCCAGTCGCGCCTTGGCAAAGACCCGTGGCTGAAACCGTACACCGATTACGAGTTGTTGCGCCTGGCGCAGGAGGGCAAAAAGAAAATGATGGTGATCTGTCCCGCGTTCGTTTCGGATTGCCTCGAGACGATCGAGGAAATCGGCATGCGCGGCTGCGAGGATTTCATGCGCGCGAGCGGCAAGGAGTTCACGCGCATCCCGTGCATGAACGAGCATCCGCTCTGGATCGAGGCGTTGGTGAAATTGGCGGAGACATTTCTCGCCGGCAAAAAATAAACCTCTCACGCCCATGCCGCCCGATCCAACGCACACCGGAAAAGGAAATTCGCTTGGCGCGAGGTGGATCGCATCACGGACTTTCACGAGATTTATTCCCTCTTCGAAGAAGCGACCATCCGCGAGCAGGCGAGTCGCTGCGTGCAATCCGCGTCGCCGGCGTGCGTGACGGGCTGTCCGTTGCGGCGCGGCGGAGGCGGTCTGCGCGTATCGCCGCGATCTCGCGAACATGCCCGGCTCGCGCAAGGAATACGCGAACGCGCTCGAAGAAGGCGCACGGTTCATGTTTCTCACCAATCCGCTCGCGCTCGAAGGCAACGCCGCTGGCGAAGTCACCGCCGTGCGTTGCGTGCGGATGGAACTGGGCGAGCCGGATGCCTCGGGCCGGCGCAAGCCGCGCGCGGTGAAGGGTTCGGAATTCACGTTGCCGGCGGATCTGGTTTTGATCGCCTACGGTTTCGATCCCGTGCCGTTCCCGCCCGGGAGTGACCTCGCGCGCATCGCCGTGAACGAGTGGGGCGGGACGGTGGTGGACGCGAACCAGATGACGAGGGTGCCGGGAGTGTTTGCGGGTGGCGATGCGGTGCGCGATGGCCGCAAAGCCGCCGAGGGAATCCACCGTTATCTCAGTCAGCGCGCACCGTAACGGGCTGCCAGACGGGTTCAACCCAGATGAGTTGGGCGAGTTGCTGGCTGAGCGCGAGTCGCGCGTTGCACACCTGGCAGATGAAATTTGTCTGATTCGTGACGAGCCGGATGACTTGATCTTCGCAAAAGCCGATTTCCCGCCGGCGTTCCTGCATCGCGGGCGTCGCGCACAGTTTGCGGATGCGGACGGCCACGCCGGTGCGGACGCTCGTCAACGGACACGCCTCGCAACGCGCCGCGCTCTCCGGGTTTGATCCAGGCTCGTTCATCACGGGAGAACCGTCAGCGAAACGGCGCCGGGCCACTACCCGGATTTTGACAATAACCCGTCATTTTTTGGCGCGCGACCGGCAACCTCTCCATCCGCACGGGAAAAAAGATCAACTGGGCTCCGGCGATGGAAGCAATCATCGGCGACAGCGAATTCTCGAAACTGACAAGCCGTCCCTATCGCGCGCCGGGGAGATTGCCGATGGGCGGACGCGGCAGTCGTGCGTCGCGAAGCCGCGGGGAGCTAAACGGGATTGCAGTCTATTACGGGATTAGCCCATCACTGCATATCAATAGACAAGCGCTTGAGGGCCACCAGAGGGCCACCATCTCTATCACCATCTTCTAAGCCAACAGTCACGGTCGTGCTGTCGGCAGTCCAAGTGATAGAAGGGTCGCGCCCCCAACCAACGAGCTTATCATGCACTGTCAAATGTCGAACCACTACTCCATCCGAGCGCCTCACCTCGATGTCGTAATGGTAACCTCCGAATGGCGGAAACGCGGAGCGAACGGTCGTAACGTATCGGGCATCTGGTGATGTAGCTTGCTTGGTTGAGCGCTGCGTCAAAAGGGTGAACCATGCGATTACGCTGCCACTCGCCAAAACGACGACCCAGATCAAGACTCGACGCTTCTTCGGGCTCATGGGCTAACGCCCCAAGCTCAGCGACGGCGGCCACGAGGCGCGCCGATTACAACCGCGACGCCCCGCCGCCGTTCGCTGCAGCGCATGGTTAGCAAACCAACCGCTTCCGAAGCGGAGCAATGACGTAAAAAGCTGAAATTCGACGCCGCATTGCTTATCAGACACTTGCGCGTCCAGCTCTTCAGGAGGCATTCTTTTCGTCTTCCTCATCACTTCCCACAGGATACGTGTGAACGACCGTCACAATACCGTCGGCGATAGCCATATCGTAGTAACTTAGATTCACATCGCCTTCCTCATACGTGTCCCTCGTCACCTCTGATACTTCGCAAAACGATTCAATCTCCCAATGGTCATCAAGGTTTGTTTTCGCCATCTCTATGGCGATTGCTGAGTCAGTGTGATTGACAAACGCTACTGCGATTGCGCCTCCAATCGTGAAATAGTCCGGGTGACTTGGCTTCGGGTTCACATTGTGGCTCACGACGATCATTTGATGCCTAACGACCCAAGCTCAGCGACGGCGGCCACGAGGCGCACCGATTGCAACCGCGACGGCCCGCCGTCGTTCGCTGCAGCGCATGGTTAGGCGGCGTCATCTCGACAACTCCTGTCTCTTCAACTTCAGATACGAAAACATCCAGTCATCGAACGAGTCTGCAAGCTGACGAATGTGATCGCAAAACTCGTGATCGAAAAACCAAACTGGCGAATCATCGGGCCGCGCAGTCCCAACTGGCAAACGACGGAAGCAGAACAAATCGCCCATGCCGTCGTCAGCGAAGCCGATCAAATCATCAGACATCCCTCCTGACCAGTAACCTCTCGTGTCTCTGACAACATCGGCGGGCGCGATGAAATTACTAATGACCCAAAGCTCGGCCTCCGTATTAACAACCAAGTCGAGCAATGAAGGGGTGCGCACTGCACCGTGCTCCTGCATGAACGAGAGATAGGACTGTGGTAGCACTGTGCCAAGCTCCTGCTCTATCGTCGCCAAGTCGGCGAGTGTCGCAGGAGTCACGCGGCTTTGATCGTGAAACTCCGCAACGAATCGGTCGTGAATCTGAGCGCGTGTCATAGATGAGCGCGTAATGCCGCCTAACGACTCAAGCTCAGCGACGGCGGCCACGAGGCGCGCCGATTGCAACCGCGATCCCGATTCCGAATCGGGATTAGATGCCATGTTGGGTTGCGCGCGGCCCCACGCGGGGTCACGCTGCGAACGTAGTTCCAACATTCAACCATCACGTTTATGAAAGAATACATTCTCAAACCCAACATGACGCTCACGACCCTAATCCCCGCCTCCACCTCCGACAAGCCCACAGTGGCGCGCTCGGTTCCGCCGCGCCAGCCTTTGCCTGTCGCCGTCATTGATTCCACCAAGCCCATGCTCAAGCTCGGGCTGGATGTGCCTCTGGCGTTCATCATGGCCGTGGCGCAAAAGGACCACGCCAGTCCGCAGGCCCCGCGCAAGTTCGCCCGCGCCGAACTCGTCGTCCAGGTCGCCCAGTGGATCGCCGAAGGCTTGCAGGTTTTCTGCGTGCAGGAGTCGTGCGGCTTCGGTTTCGTGCTGCATCGGGAACTCGTGGCCGCCGGGGCGCAGAGTTTTCTCATCACGCCCATTGCGCTCAACGGCAAACGCAAGACCGACGAGCTGGATGCCCGCGCGTTGTGCCTGCGCCTCGCCCGCTGGCTCGAGGGCAATCGCGACGAACTGGCGCCCATCCGCATTCCCGCCGAGGCGGAGCAACGCCGGCGCGAAGGCACCCGCCGCCGGAAGTTCCTCGGCCGGCTGATCCGGATGCTGGGCAATCGCGGGCACGGCCAGGTGGCCGAACACGCGTTTGTGCCGCTGCCTTCGCGCTGGTGGGGTGCGCGCAACTGGGAAAAACTTTCCACGCTCGATCCCTGGCTGCTCGGCGTGTTGCAAGGATTGCGGGAAGTGATCCTGGGCTTGGAAGCGCAACTGGAACAACTCGAAGCCGAACTGGTGGCGCGGGTGAAGGGGCAAGTCCTGCCCAAAGGCCTGGGGGAAATCAGCCTGGTGACGCTGGACGGCGAAGTCTGCGACTGGGGCCGCTTCCATAATCGCAAAGCCATCGGGAGCTACCCCGGGTGTTGTCCCGGCGAATACAGTTCCGGCGGGAAACAACGGCTGGGGAGCATTGACCGGATGGGCAACGGCCGGGTGCGGACGATTTTGGTGGAAGCCGTGTGGCGGTTGCTGCGCTGGCAACCCCAGTGGCACGCGGCGCAACGGATGAAGGTGAAACTGGCCGAAGGCGGCGCACTGAAAAAGAAAACCGTGGTGGCGCTGGCGCGGCTGCTGGCCATTGACCTGTGGCGCTGGCGCACGGGCCGGGCCACGTTCGCCGATTTGGGCTGGGTGGCGGCGTAGGCCACCGCTCCACCCTCAACCTTCCACTCTCAACCTTCCCTGAGTCAAAACGTGAGCGAAAGATTTGCGACCGGGCGGTGGCTGCTCGTAGCTGCAGCTGGTCCCGCCTTGCGGGGTCCGTCGGTTAGATGGGGCGCTGCCCCCGGTCGCCGCAGTCAAGCAAGCACGACACCGTGGGCGCCCCGATGACTATCGGGCCTGCTCGGATAGGAGCTGGTGCGGGACGCAAACCGGTCTCCACTCAAAACGCGGCGACACCCGGACGGCAAGACTCACGCACGAACTCAGGAACGAAACCCGGAAAGGAAAAAAGCATTTAAGATGAAAACGTGAGCCGAACCGGGTGACGGAGCCGAGGCGGTGGAACAGTTCCTGGGACTCACCGCTGCGCGCGCGCCGTCGCTCCACTCCGTTGCGCTCCGCGCGGCGAACCGCTCACTGAAAAAAACTCTTGCTCGAACCTCACTCAGCCATTGACACCTCTCATAGGCGCTGCAGCGCATGGTTAGGCATCATTGTAGTATCTTCAGTAACTCCTGAAGCCGCTGCTGCTCGGTTTCAGGCCGTCTCGCATTAATGAACAGCCCCATTTGTCTGGAAGAAACCTCGATGGAGGTAGAATTAGTCGCCGACGCTTTAGCTGTCAATCTCGTGTATGGCCAGAATGGCTTCGCGACTTTTTCGCAAATGTAGAGCTCATACCTATACCCAGGGCTGATGTCGCGTCCTGTAGCTTCTGCATCAGAAAAAGCCTGCTTCTGGGAAGTGATCCGGTGTTCCAACTGGAGCAATGCCGCGCGCACCTCGCCGAATGGCCGATTAACAACGGTTTTGGTGCAGCAACCTGCCGCCATCATAGTAAGAAGCAATAAAATGGTAACGCGCATGGTGATGCCTAACGCCAGAACTCAGCCACGCCGGGCCGATGACGTGAACCGCGAAAGCGGAACTGAGTGCGCCATCCGGCGTTGGCTGCAGTGATTTTGTTAGACCTCAATTTCAATAATCTCCAATCCGGTATCACAAGATAACCTGTGTGCAAACTCCTCGGCTCGACGACATGGTTGACCGTTTACAAAACTATCATCACGAACCCAGTAAAGCCGTCCCGTCTTTCGACGCAACCCAACACGATAATGAATGTCGTAACTCTCACTCTGCGCGCGATGGTATGATGTCCGCCGCTCAATCACAACGGCGTCGAACTGCTCCAGCCGGAAAGTGCGCCGCCAGATCGGACAGAATCTCAGAAAGTGGTGTGCTACGTGCAGGACGCTTTGGGGTTTGTCGAGAATCGTCCTTTTCTGAATCAGCATCAACAATCCCAAAACGATGACTGCGCCTCCCGCAAGTCGCCAGCCGGGGTGCGCCATGAATAGAAAGACACAACCTACGGCGAGCAAGACAGGCGAGACCGCACAACTCAACCAGAATCTCCGCTTGGAGATCCAGTCGTATGTCATCAGCGATGTCGAAGCGTTCATTGCGCAAACGAGGTCTAACTGTGATTCAACGACGGTAAAACATTGAACGCGTTAAACGAACCGTTCGCCGGCCCAGCAGGGCGGCGGTTCGCGGCAGCGCCAGGGTTATTCGGGAGCAAGTTGCGGTCTATCACGGTTGGCATGTTGGCGTTCTATTTCAGACTTCCTTGCGTGTCAACAAGGGTTTGGAAACTTTTGCTGCCGGAAGATCACAAGCGGAGATCGGAGATCAGAAGTCGGAAAGCAGAAAGCAGAAAACTGAAAGCTGAAACCCGCCCGCGGACTCCCGACCTCCGGCTTCTGACCTCTGACCTCTGACCTCTGACCTCCGACCCTGTCCTCAACCGTTCGCGTATTTCCAGTTCCGCGCCTTGCCGTGCGCGAGCCAGTCCATCGCCGTAGCGATCCGGCGGGCGCGTGTCTCCGCGCGTTTGGCTTCGGTGATCCATTCCACGTATTCCTTTTTGTGGCTGTAGCTGAAGGCCGCGAACGTCGCGAGGGCCGTTTTGTTTTTCTTCAGCGCCGCTGTGAAATAAGCGGGCACGACGAGATTCGGCTTCACCTGGGAGCGCGGCCGCCCGGGTTTCATGACGCCGGCGTCGTTGAGGGCGACGGCCCGCCGGATGCAGCCGAGCAGGGTTTTGTCGTCCGGCAAGTCGGCGAGCGAAGTGATCTTTCCGAAGTGGCCCATGCCTTCGCCGTCCGCGCCGCCTTGATGTCGGCCGAGGATCAATTCGCCTTTCCAGAATCCAAACGAGGAATGCGCCTTGAAGGCCGCCATGCCGCACAGGATGCCCTTGTGATCGAAATGCGGCATGCCCCACTTCATCGTCTCGACCACACCGGGGCAGCCGGCGTGAACGAGTTGGCGGAGGTGTTTGAGGATGGGCTTCGCGAAGTCGGCGGCCTTGGCGATGTAAGCGTCCACGCGCGGGTCTTCGCCGTGCCGAATCGGCTTCGTCCGCGCAGGCGGGTCTTTGGTTGGTATGGGGGATTTTTTTTCGGACGCGGCTCGAGTCAAATCAATTTCCTTGCCTTCCCGCGTGGTCAACGCCAAACCAAGGCGCGTGATACCAGTCCCTCACACCATCGTCCTCGCGGCGGCTTCGATGCGCCCACCACGAGGTAAAGCATGAAACGAAATTCCGCACGGTCGTGGATCCTCGGCTTCGGCCTGCTCATGGTCGGTTGGTCGCTCGCGGGTTGTGCCGCACAGCCGGGCGCTCCGCGAACCGGCGCGGGCACTTTCTTCGTCGCTACGAACGGCAATGATTCTTGGAGCGGTCGCGTCGCCGCGCCCGCGCGCAACGGGCGTGACGGGCCATTCGCGACCGTGCCCCGCGCGCTTGAGGCCATTCGTGAGGAGCGAAGTCATCCGCGCGGCGTCGGCGCGCCGACGCTTTACGTTCGCGACGGAACGTATTTTCTCACCAGCCCGGTCGTCTTGAAGCCGGAGGATTCCTCCCTGCGGTTGATGGCGTACCCCGGCGAGCGACCGGTGCTCAGCGCGGGGCGGGCCATCGCAGGTTGGAAGGAAGTTGACGTTAGCGGCAAAAAACTTTGGGCGGCGGAAATTCCCGGAGCGCGCGCAGGCAAATGGTTCTTTCGCGAACTCTGGGTGAACGGCGAACGGCGGACACGCGCACGGCACCCGAACAAAGGCTACTTCAGCATCGAAGGCCTGCCGGACAAGGCGAAGGAATGGACGCAAGGCCACACGCGGTTTCAGTTTCACGCCGGCGATCTGAAAGTGTGGCCTTCGCTGACGAACGCCGAAGTCGTCGCCATGACGCGCTGGGTGGAATCGCGTCTGCCCGTGGCGGGCGTGGATGAGGCCGGGCAATTGGTAAGTTTCACGAAGCGCTCGGTATTTGAACTGCAAGTGGACGACCTCTACTACATCGAGCACGTCTTCGAAGCACTCGACGCGCCGGGCGAATGGTATCTCGACGCCGCCAAGGGAATTCTTTTCTACGCGCCACTGCCTGGCGAGCGACCGGGGAAGATTGAAGCCATCGCGCCGGTGCAGTCGCAGGTGTTGCGGCTCGAAGGGCAGCCGCAGACCGGTCAGTTTGTGTCGGACGTGGAATTCAACGGACTGACGTTCGCGCACGCGGAATGGAATCTGGCCAAGGTGGGCGACACGAATGCGGCTCCGGGCTGGCCGGCGCGCACGAGTGAGGTGGGCGGCTTCAACCAGGCGGCCATCGGCGTTCCGGGCGCGGTGTGGGGCGAGGGCGTGCGGCATTGCGTGTTCACGAATTGCACGTTCGCGCAAGTCGGCACGTATGGTCTCGAACTCGCGCGCGGTTGCCGGAGCAATCGCATCACGCATTGCGAGTTCGCCGACCTCGGCGCCGGCGGTATCAAGATCGGCGAGACGGCGATTCGCCCGGTGGCCGCCGAGCAGACCGAAGGAAATGAAATTTCCGATTGCCGCATCCACGACGGCGGGAAAACTTTTCAAAGCGCCATCGGCGTCTGGATCGGCCAGTCGCCGAACAACCGCATCGCGCACAATTTGATTCACGACTTTTACTACACGGGCATTTCCATCGGCTGGACCTGGGGTTACGGACCCGCGCTCGCCTCGAACAACATCGTCGAGTTCAATCACATTCATCACATCGGCGTGCAGTCGGATGGTGACGGCCCGGTGCTCAGCGACATGGCGGGCATTTACACGCTGGGCAAACAGCCGGGCACACGCATCGTCAACAACCTCTGGCACGACATGGCCGCCACCAAGTACGGCGGCTGGGGAATTTATTTCGACGAGGGCAGTTCGGGCATTCTCGCGGAGAGCAATGTCGTCTATCGCACCACGCACGGCGGCTTTCATCAGCACTACGGCGAGACCAACATCGTGCGGAACAATATTTTTGCCTTCGCGCGCGACCAGCAGTTGCAGCGCTCGCGCGACGAGGAGCACGTGAGCTTCAGTTTCAGCAACAACATCGTGCTGTTCGACAAGGGAGTGTTGCTCGGCAGCACGTGGAAGAACGACCAGTTCATTCTGGATCGGAACATTTATTGGGACACGCGGCTCACGAACAACCCGACTGAAATGAAATTCGCCGGCAGCACGTTGGAGAAGTGGCAGGGGCGCGGGCACGACAAAAACTCCCAGGTCGCCGATCCTCTGTTCGCCGCGCCGCAGAGGGATGACTTCACGCTCAATGCCAAATCGCCCGCGCTGAAAGCGGGATTTCAGCGGATTAATTTGCGCCACGTCGGGCCGAGGCCGTAAGGAGCGCTGCGTTCGGGTCTGGCACGAGCGGTCTGTTCCGGGCGGCGGAACATTCTTTTCCCAAGTTGACAGGGATTCTGTCCGAGGACAATTTGTCCCCGTGCGAATCATCGCCGAAGGCACCATCCGGGCGTGGGCGGTTGATCATGCGCGTGCGGCGTCCTCGCTGCGGCAGTGGGTCAAAGTAGTGCGTCCCGTTCGTTGGGGCTCCTTCGCGGAATTGCGCCGGACGTTTCCGGCCGCTGACTGGGTCACGGTGAAGAGCGGTCGCAAGGTGGCGGTGTTCAACGTGGGCGGCAATGAATTCCGTCTGGTGTGCGCCGTTCACTTCAACACGGGCATGGTGTTCGCTCTCCGGTTCATGTCGCACGCCGAATACAGCAAAGACGCCTGGAAAAACGATTTATGAAAACAGCCAGGCGAACGATTATCAGTTCCGAATCCATCATGGCGTTGCCGAGGGATTACACCGGCCTCTGCCAGCGTTACGTGCCGCGCCCGTTGCATGACGCCGCGGACTACGCCTCCGCCCGGCAAGCCATCGAACCGTTGCTGGGCTTTGAAGACCGGCTCAATGCCGACCAAGTGGACTACCTTGAAGCCGTGAGTTCCTTCATCGAAGCCTACGACCAAACCCGGGTGAAATGGCCGAATGGCAGGCCGCTGGACACGCTCAAGTTCCTGCTCGAACAACACGAAATGTCCGCCGCCGACCTCTCACGCATCCTCGGCAGCGACCGTTCGCTCGGACCGAAACTGTTGCGTGGTGAGCGACGATTGACGGTGGATCACATTCGTACGCTTGCCCGGCGTTTCCACATCGAGCCGGGTGTTCTGCTTTGATCATCACCGCCTCCGGCGCCGCGGAACGACGATTTCACACTCAAGCGCAAAGCGCCCGTGTTCAAATTCGGTTTCCAGCCGATTGATCTGCGCGGTGTCGGACCCCGGCGCTGATGGTTCGGTGGCCGGGTGCGCTTGCGGATGAAGTTGCGGTCCGCCAGGTTTTCGCTTCCAATGGCTTTCACCCAGCTTGCGTCGTGCGTGAACTGGGATCCATTTTGAATCCGAGCGTGCCAAAATTGATTCTGAAATTCTTGTTGCCCGGCTTGTTGTTGCCTGCGATCGCGCCGGCGGTAGCCGCGGCGAAGCCGGTGACGCCGGATAACGTCCGGTTCAACCGCGATGTGCGGCCCATCCTCTCCGAGAATTGTTTCCAGTGTCACGGGGCCGACGCCAACAAGCGCAAGGCCAAGTTGCGGCTCGACGTTCGCGAGGTGGCGGTGGACAAGGGTGCGTTTGTTCCGGGCAAACCCGAAGAAAGCGAACTCATCAAGCGCATCTTTTCCACAGTCGCCGACGAACAGATGCCGCCGCCCGATTCCAATCGCCATCTCAACGCCCGCCAGAAGGAAATCCTGCGGGCGTGGATCAAAGGCGGCGCGAAGTACGAGCCGCACTGGGCTTTCATCGCGCCGACGAAGTCCGAGTTGCCCGCCGTGAAGCGCACCCAGTGGTCGCGCAATCCGATTGATGCCTTCGTCCTCGCGCGGCTCGAAACGGAAAAACTTTCGCCATCGCCCGAAGCGCCCGTGGAAAAATTGTTGCGGCGCGTCAGCCTTGATCTCACCGGCCTGCCGCCGACATCCGCGCAGATGAAAACCTGGAAGCAGGCCAAGGATCCGTATCTGGCGGCGGTGGATGAATCACTCGCGAGTCCACATTTCGGCGAACGCATGGCGGCGGACTGGCTGGACGTGGCGCGCTACGCCGACACCCACGGCTTCAACAACGACTCCGCGCGCTCCATGTGGCGCTGGCGGGATTGGGCGATCGAGGCGTTCAATCGCAATCTGCCGTATGATCGCTTCATCACCGAACAACTCGCCGGCGATCTTTTGGAAAAGCCCACGCTCGATCAGCGCCTCGCCACCGGCTTCAATCGCAATCACGTCATCAATTCCGAGGGCGGCATCATTGACGAGGAATATCGCGTCGAGTACGTGATTGACCGCGTGCAAACCACTTCGCTCGCGTGGCTCGGGCTGACGACGGGTTGCGCGCGTTGCCACGATCACAAGTTCGATCCCGTCACGCAGAAGGATTTCTACCGCCTCTTTGCGTTCTTCAACAACCTGGACGAACACGGCGAGGATGGCCGCGTGGCCAACGCCTCGCCGCTGATGCCTTCGCCCACCGCGCCGCAGCAGGCGCAGATGGCGGAGCAACAGCGCGCGCTGGCGGCGGCGGAGAAAAAGATGAAGCGCCTGCTCGAAGCGCAAGACTGGAGCGGCGTGAAGCTGGCGGAAGCATTCTCCGCCTCGACGAATGCGAATCCCCTCAGCGGGACAAACCGTTTCGTTGCGTTCGATCTCACTTCGTGGAGTTCGACAAATTCAGCCATCTCAAATCTCGCCGGCGGCAAACCGTTTCAGATTCGCGGCGCGGTGACGACGACGAATGGCCCGGGCGAAACCATTGCGCTGTCGCTGAACGGAAGTGGCAGTTTGAAGACCGACGCCTTGCCGAAAGCGGACACGGGCGGCGGCTGGTCGTTCGCGGCGTGGGTGCGGCGCGATGACGCGGCGGAAGCGGCGTTGTTCTCGACGGCGAATTTCAACGTGCCGATGTCCTCGGGGAGCTACGGGCAGGGCGTGGAGATTCGGCTCGCGAGATCGGGCGCGGTGGAAGTCCGCGTGACCGTGCGCTGGCCGGCGTATTCGCTCGCGGTGGTGACGCGCGAGTTCATCGCGCCGCACGAGTGGCGGCACGTCCTCGTCACGAGCGATGGGACGACGAAGGCGAAGGGCGTGCGCGTTTTCCTCGATGGCCGCGAATGTTTTCGCGACGTGACGCACGATGATCTGACGAGCGGCACGGGCATTTCCGGCGCGGCGTCGCTCGGCGCAACCGGCGAAAAAGACGTGAGTAGTTTTCGCGGCGCGCTGGCGGACGTGACGCTGCTCGCCAAGCCGGTTGAGCCGGACAAACTTTCCGGCTGGGCGCGCGGCGAGGCGCGGCAGGTTGCGGCGAAAACCCCGGTGGAAGCGCGTGACGCGAAACAAACTGGTTTGCTGCGCGCCGCGTGGTTGCGGAAGAACAACCCGGAGTTTGCCGGCGCGATGAAAGGGTTCAATTCCGCTCGCGTCGCGCTGCTCGCTCTGGAGCGCGACGCCCCGACGACGATGGTGATGAGTGAACTGCCGCAGCCGCGCGCGAGCTTCGTCCTCTTTCGCGGACAATACGACCAGCCGCGCGACAAAGTTGAGCCGGGCGTGCCGGAATTCCTGCTACCGTTCTCCGCTTCTGCGCCGCGCAATCGGCTTGGCCTCGCGCAATGGTTGACCGACCCGCGCCAGCCGCTCACGGCGCGCGTGGTGGTGAACCGCTTTTGGGCGGGCTTCTTCGGCACGGGCATCGTGAAGTCGGTGGAGGATCTCGGCTTTCAGTCGGACTGGCCGAGCCATCCGGAATTGCTCGACTGGCTCGCGGTTGAATTCAGGGAGAGCGGTTGGGACGTGAAGAAGCTGGTGAAACTCATCGTGACGTCGGCCACGTATCGGCAGGATTCAGGCTCGACGGCTGCCCTCAACGAGCGCGATCCGGAAAATTGTCAGCTCGCGCGCGGCCCGCGACAACGGCTCACGGCCGAGATGTTGCGCGATCAGGCGCTCGCGTTGAGCGGGCTGCTGGGGGACGGCATCGGCGGCCCGCCGGTGTATCCGTATCAGCCGACGAATCTCTACAAAGGCATCGTCGTGGCCGCGGATTATCCCAGCACGACGTGGACGGACTCGAAGGGCAACGACCTCTATCGCCGCAGCCTCTACACGTTTTGGAAACGCACCGTGCCGCATCCGACGCTGGCGACGTTCGACGCGCCCGACCGCGAAGTGTGCGTGGCTCGACGGCTGAAAACGAACACGCCCTTGCAGGCGCTGGCCTTGATGAACGACGTGATTCAACTCGAAGCTGCGCGCAAGCTGGCGGAGCGGATGCTGACTGAAGGCGGCGCGAAACCGGAGGCGCGACTGGACTTTGCCTTTGAATTGGCGACTGCTCGACGACCGAAAGCGGCAGAGCGCAAAGTGTTGGCGAGTTTGTTGGAGCATCGCCTGTCGCACTATCGCGGGGACGTGGCGGCGGCGAAGTCATTCTTGTCCGTCGGCAGTTCCGAGCCGGACGCGAAGCTGGACGCCGCCGAGCTTGCCGCCTACGCGAACGTGGCGAGCCTCATTTTGAATCTCGATGAAACCATCACGCGTAATTGAAATGGGCGAACGAAATGGTTTATCGCTCGCCTTCACCCCGGCCCTCTCCCCCAGGGAGAGGGAGAATCCTTCGCGGTCTTCCATGAAAACCTACGACTGGGTTGGCTGGACGCGCATCCGAAAAACCGAGACTGAACACTCGCTGCACCCTCTCCCCGGGGGAGAGGGCCGGGGTGAAGGCGAGCTTCATCACCGACATCAATCATGAATTCCCCCATCCTCCTCCCCCGGCGAAATTTTCTGGCGCGCTCCACGCTCGGGCTCGGCGCGCTGGCGTTCGGACAATTGCTCGGCGGCGCGCTGACCGCGTCCGGCGCGTCCACGTTGAAACCGCACTTCAAGCCGACGGCGAAGCGGGTGATTTTTTTGCATCAATCCGGCGGGCCGTCGCAACTCGAACTGCTCGACTACAAGCCCGGTCTCACTGGACATTTCGACAAGGACCTGCCGGATTCCGTCCGCATGGGCCAGCGCATCACCGGAATGGTTTCGGGCCAGACGCGGTTGCCGGTCGCGCCGAGCAAATTCGCTTTCGCGCAATGCGGTCAGAGCGGGCGATGGATCGGCGACCTGCTGCCGCACACGCAGAAAATCGCGGACGACATCTGCGTGATCAACTCGATGAACACCGAGGCGATCAATCACGATCCGGCGATCACGTTCATTCAAACCGGCAGCCAGCAACCGGGCCGGCCGTGCCTCGGCTCGTGGGTGGACTACGGCCTCGGATCGGAGAGCGAGAATCTGCCGTCGTTCGTCGTGCTCATTTCCGTGCCCGGTAACGGCGGGGCGGACCAGGGATTGTTGTCGCGCTTGTGGGGCAGCGGTTTTTTGCCGAGCAAACATCAAGGCGTGAAATTGCGCAGCGGCGCGGAGGCGGTGCTTTACCTGAACGATCCGCCCGGACTCGAACGCGCGGGCCGGCGGCAATGGCTCGACACGCTGGCGAATTTGAACCAGCGCCAGTTCCAGCAAACCCACGACACCGAAATCGCCACGCGCATCGCGCAATACGAACTGGCGTATCGGATGCAGACTTCGATGCCGGACTTGATGGACGTGTCGCACGAGCCGGAATCCACGTATCAACTTTACGGCGAATCCGCGCGCACGCCCGGCTCATACGCCGCGAACTGCCTGCTCGCGCGGCGGCTCGCCGAGCGCGGGGTGCGTTTCATCCAGCTTTATCATCGCGGCTGGGATCATCACGGCGGATTGCCGGAGCGCATCCCAGTTTTGTCGAAGGACGTGGATCAAGCGTCCGCCGGATTGGTCGCCGACCTCAAGCAGCGCGGGATGTTGGACGACACGCTCGTCGTCTGGGGCGGCGAATTCGGGCGAACGGTTTACAGCCAGGGCACGCTCACGAAGGACAACTACGGTCGCGATCATCATGGCCGCGCGTTTTCGATGTGGCTCGCCGGCGGCGGCGTGAAGCCCGGTATCACTTACGGCAAGACCGACGACTTTTCTTTCAACATCACGGAGAACCCCGTTCACATCCACGATTTGCAGGCGACGATTCTGCATTGCCTCGGCCTCGATCACGAACGGCTCACCTATCGCTTCCAAGGCCGCCAATACCGCCTGACCGATGTCCACGGGAAAGTGGTGAAAGAGATTCTGGCCTGACGGCGGCTATGGCTCTGGCAGCACGCGGCGGGCTTTGATCAAGCCGCGAATGCGCGACTTGTCGGCGAGGGGCGAATCTGGATCAAGGCTGCTCAGGCGCACACGCTGCGAGGATTGGATGAAAAGTTTGTCGCCAAGATAAATTCCCGCGTGCGAGACGCGGCCCGGCGCGTCGCCGGGTCTTTCAAAACCAAAAAATAAAAGGTCGCCTTTCTTGAGCTGACTCAGGTTGCGGTCGAGCGGCACTTCCGTTCCCTGCCGCGCCTGCTGGCTGGCGTTGCGATTCAGTTCAATGCCGTTGAGGAAAAAGGTCAGCTTCGTGAACCCGGAACAATCCAGCCCGCGCGGCGTGTTCGCGCCCCAGAGATACGGCCGGCCGAGATACCCGCGTGCGGTGTGTTCGATGTCGTCCGCTGTTGGCCGGCGATCCTTCTTCCACCCGGCGTAGTCGGTGGCAAGATTTTTTGCCAGATAACCGCTTCGCCCATCCGGCAGTTCCACTTTGAACCAGTCGCCTGCGTCGCCGATGTGTTTCACTCGACCGGGTAGGACGACATCGGAAACGGGACGAACGTCGGTGTCCGAGGGCGACTCGATGATCAGACCCTCATCGGCTGTCACAATCAACAAGGAGGATTTCTCCCAGGCTTCCGCTTCTTCGCGCGTGCAAAGTTTGAGCGAGCCGTTCTCCATCCACGAAAGATACTGGTCGTGTGACTGGACGAACAGCCAGCGCCCGCGGCGCTTGAGCACGCGCACGACTTCGCCCATCAACGTCTGCGTGCCGAGTTCGGCTTTGTGATCGTCGTTCTCTCGACCGTTGGCGACGCTCAAGGTCGTGATGCCCCAATTCGTCGCGCCCAACTCCGCGCCCGGCAGCACGCGAATCCGGTCGGTGACCTTCGCGCCGGTTCGCTCCGCGGCGCGCACGGTATCAAGGCGCGCTTCCTCCCTATCCACCTCGCCGGACAAAATAATTTCCTGTCCGCGCGTCTCGAAGTTCACTTCGTAAACCGCCAGGTGGTAATCCGGTGCAAAGTGGTTTTGCAACGCGCGCAACTCTTTGGCGAACGCCGCAGGTGCCGACGCTGCGTGACGGACGTTGTGCGATGCGCAGCCGGCGAGATGGCCCGCCGCGAACGCAACCAGCAGCGAAAATATCCAGCGATGTTTCATGGTTCGAGGCGGGCGTATGGTGCGGATAGTCGCGAGCGATTTCAAAACTATTCCGACGGCGACGCATTTGGTTTGGAGTCCCGCGCTTACGCGGTCGGGGAACCGCCTGAAGGCGGGACTCCGAACCAGCATCGGGCTGAGTCGGACCCGAGGCGGCTTCATTTGTTTCTTCAAGCTTTACGCCGCTGCGTGAATCGGTTCTGATTCGCGCGCCAGCATGAAAGCGAACCCCATTTATGGCTGAAGCAGCCCAGTCCGAAAACTTCCTCGGGAAATTCCTCGTCCTCAAGGGCGCGGCGCGCGAGTTGTGGCTGACGTTCTTCATCAAGTTTCTCAGCGTGGCGGCTTACGCGGTGATGAACTTGACGATCAAGCTTTGGCTGTCGCAAGAATTCGGCTTCTCGGACAAGCAAGCATTGGCGCTGGTGCTCGCGTGGTCGCTGACCATGACCGGCGTGACTTTGCTGGTAGGCTCGCTGACGGATGCACTGGGTTTGCGGCGAACGTTCTTTTTCGGAGTTTGGATTTGCTTGTTCGCCCGATTGGTCATGGTTCTCACGACGAATAAATGGATCGCGTTGCTCGGCGGTTTGTTTCCTTTGGCTATCGGCGAGGCGCTGGGTACGCCGGTGCTCGTCGCCGCCGTCCGCAAGTATTCCAACACGAAGCAGCGTTCGATTTCGTTCTCGATGGTTTACATGATGATGAACCTTGGGTTTCTCCTCACCGGCTACCTCTTCGACTGGTTGCGGAGCAGCATGGGTGAGCACGGCCACGTGACGCTGCCTTTGATCGGGGTCACGATCACAACTTACCGGGCGTTGTTTCTCGTGAGTTGGGCCATTGAGCTGTCGCTGGTGCCATTGGTGTGGTGGATGCGCCCGGGTGCGGAAGTGGTGGATGAGGAACTCAGGATCAATCCCGCGCCGGTGAGGTCGCCCGGCAGAAGTTTTCTTGGCGCCCTCCAAACAACCATCGTGAATGCTGCGAAGGACACGGTGAACTTGTTCGTCAGCCTTTTCAAACAGCGCAGCTTTTATCGGTTGCTCGCGTTTCTCGGGCTGATCGCCTGTTTGAAATTGATCCTGATGGTGATGTATTACGTGTTTCCGACCTTCGGCATTCGCGAACTGGGCGAAGGCGCGAAGGTGGGGACGCTTTGGAACATCAACAGTTGGATGGTCATCCTCCTCGTTCCGATTGTCGGTGCGCTGACGCAACGTTTCCCGGCGTACGGGATGGCAATCCTGGGTGGTGCGATCACCGCGGGGTCGGTTTATGTGATGGCCATGCCGACGGCGTGGTTTGAACCTGCCGCCAACGGCTGGTTGGGCCGCTTGGTTGGGCACTGGTATCTGCAATTGAGCGGCGACATCCACCCATACTACGTGATGATTGCGCTTTTCATCGCCGTGTTTTCAATCGGAGAGACTTTTTATTCGCCGCGAGTTTACGAATATGCCGCCTCGATTGCCCCCAAAGGCCAGGAGGCCTCGTATTCGGCACTGTCCTATATTCCGCTGCTGCTCGGTAAAACTTTCGCCGCGGCCATCTCCGGCGCGCTGCTCTCAAAATATTGTCCCGCAGTTGGCGAACGACATTCGGGAACGATGTGGCTTGTCTTCGCCTTGCTCGCCACGATTTGCCCGCTGGGATTGATGCTGCTCCGTCCCTACATTCGCGTCCGCGAAGCGGGCCGCGACAACTGAAGGTTCAACGCCGCGTCAGCGTCACGCGCGCGATCGCAAACTCCGCCGTCTCCGCCACGACGCGAAAATCCGCGCTGCCGTTTTGCGAATTCAGGAAGCGCGCCTCGTTCAGTTTGAAGCTAGCGGTCTTCCATTGTTTGTCGCCGGTCAAAGCGATTTTTTCCGAGCGCGTGTAGGCGCCGCCGAAGGGCGCGTTGGGGTCGCTGCCGTCGAACTCGATGCTCAACTGTCCCGGCGCGGTGTCGAAATACTCGACCTCGATCGCGGCGTTCATCTTTCCTGCCGGTTTGAAGGAGTCCCGCAGGCGGAAGTAAACATAGCAACTGTGGCCGTTTGCCGACTTCGCCGCCCACGCTCCGCGACCGGCGACCGTTTCGGTTTTCACCGGGCCGTCGCCCCACGGCACGAGTGCGAGGGCGCTCTTCTCCTTCGGTGTGGCGGGGGTCGCGGTCGCGGATTTCGCGCCGGTGAATTCGTCCTTGGGCGATGCGGGTTTCCAACCGCGTTTGAACAGCCGGGAATATTTCCGCGTCAGTTCGATGTATTGCCGGCCATATTCCTTCGACTCGGCGATGTCCGTGCCTTCGTGAAATTCGCTCCACGTTTCGATCATGACGAAGTTCGTGGGTCGCCGCAGAAATTTCAGCCAGCTTTCCTCGTAAAACTTTCCGCCCTCGCGCTCGCGGATGAGCGGTGTGCGGCCGAACACATGCGAGTCGTTGTAACCCGGCCCGATTTCGCCGATGCCCGGATTGCGGAACGCCAGCGCGCCGCCCCAATCGCACGTGGCGTCGCCCTTCACGTTCCAGGAGCGCTGCGGTGCGATCCACGGCACGCGTCCGCCGAACTCCTTCGGGAACTCCGCCTTCGTGTAGTCAATGAAGCCTTGATCCCATTTCTTCGCGAACGCCGCGGCGTACATCAGCACGATCGGCTTCCCGTCCATCATCGCCCAATGCTTCGGCGGGAGGCAGGAGAAGAAATCGCGCACCGTGCCGTAAAAAAATTTCTTCCCATAATCCGTCGTGAGGTCGGCGTGATAATTCCAGTGGTTGTTTTGCAGCGTGCTGGTGTCGTAGAAGAGGCCGATGCGCGGCGGGTGCTTGCCTTCGCGCAGGAGTTCCTCGCGCGCCTGCACCAGCGGCGGCAAGCCGGCGAAACTCCAATGCAGCGCCGTGTTCGTCGCGTGCTCGGCGGGCGAACCCCAGAACACCATCAGCGCCACGTCAATGCCGGCGGCCTCCATGTCGCTCAACTGTTTCTTGTGCCAGCGAACGGACTTGTAGCTGAAATCTTCGAGCGTCGGCGGGTGCGTGGTCAACCCGTCGCTGCCGTTCTCGGGATTGGTGATGTGGCTCTTGGTGGAGATGTCGTACCAGTAAAAATAGTACGTGCCGACGATGCGGTCCTTGGCTGTGAACGATTTGCTGCCGGCGAAATCCTTCGCCGTGAGGTTCACGTGCGGGCCGAAGGCGGGCGGAATTTCGCGTTCGTTGTCCACGGCGAAGGCGTTGATGCTTGTCGTGATTGCAAGGGCGACGGCGAGTTGGCGGTGGAGTTCTTTCATGGCCATAGGTTCTGAACGGTTCCCAAGTTACCCGACCGGGATGCGTCACGGTTTATTCAAAACGAGATGAAGGGGTGTGATTAAAAACGGGTGAGGGGAATGGCGCTTAGTTAAGGGCATGTGTCGTTGATTTTTTCTGGGTGGCTTCGGCAATGATTTCCTGCCGGGGGCGCATCAACAAGGGAAAGTTTTTCGGCCTCCGTTTCCTCATGCGCGGTTC
>SIBJ01000145.1 GCA_009695195.1 Pedosphaera sp. | reverse complement strand
GAGCAGCGTGAGCCGAGCGATCTTGTCTTCGATGCACTTCACCATTTCGGCAGTCATGCGCTCCCGGTGAAGCAACTCTGCGGCGCGTGAGTTGGGATCGGTGCTCATGCCGAAACCTTTCCGGCGATAAGCTCGCGGACGCTTTTTTCCGAGTAGCGCACGACACGCTCATTGATCCGCACTGCGCGTATTTGCCCACGGGCCGCGAGTGCCCGCGCCGTGTGCCCGGTCTTGCACTTCATTCCAAGCAAGGCGTGAACCTCGCGGAAGCAGATCAGGCGGTCAGCGGACGTTGCGTTGATGAACTCCGTTGACCGGGAGGTAGCGGCGTTTTGTTTTGTTGTACGGCTCATTGCGCCGGACAAGGGCGCAATGCGTCGCGGTCTGAAACGGGACAAACAACGGCCCCGTTGTTTATCCTGCTTCCTGAGCTACCAACCTTTTCGCAAGCCGTGAGCGCGAAAAAGGCTGCGGACCGGAGCCGCGTCATCGCTATCCATCGACCAACCCCACGCCAAACGGTCGAGTGTCTCGATGACATTGAAGTGGCGACTCCACGCACCAGTAAACGCGTTGCTGCGCGTCAACTTCACACGCTTGATTCCAGCGGCAGACTGCGCATCGCGGTATGCGTTGAGGAACCGGGCTTGAGCCTCTTTCGCTGGGAGATTCGCAGCCAAGGAAATCTCTACACGTATTTCAGCATAGGTGTTCGGCAGCACGGGCATCGTCCATGAGCCGGGCAGGTGCCGCCAATCAGATCCGCCGTTGATGCGGTGTTCAAGTTCTCGCTCAAAGAGTCCGTCGAGAAAGGTTTCAAACGTGACGGATTGGGAGTAACTTTTGAATGACGCGGCAAAAAGATCCTCTGGCGTCGTGTTGGTTATTTTTCCGCCACCAGCCTTCACCTTTGATTCAAACCGAGCGAGCATGTCGGGTAAGTTCCTCCACCACCACACCCAACGTTTAGCGAACCGCTCATCCACGCGGGGGAAGCCGTTTTTTGTGGTGAACCGTGACAACACGTTCTTCGTCGATAGGCCGATGACAGGACGGAGTTTTTTCACTTTGCGCCCTCCGTGCCAACGGGGGCCGCGAGGTTGACGAGGGCAGCGGAGCCGGTGACGTAGCTGGCGGCGGTGGTCGAAATGTTCCGGTGTCCAAGGTGACGGCGGGCGGCTTCCAGTCCGGCGAGGGCGTTGACGAGTGAGCCTGAAAGCTTTCGGAGTTCGTGGATCGGGTTCGGTGTGACGAAGCCCTTGGCGCGGAGCCATGGGGCGAGAAGCTTCCAGCACGGGCAGCGGTATTTTTTCGCGTCGCGTGCCTTCGCGGGATCGAGCCCGGACAGCACGAACTCGGCGGCGGGGGCCTTGGCGCGGCACGCGCGCAGGTGCGCCACTACATCGGGCGGGATCGGTGTCGAGCGTTGGGACTCTTCGGTCTTTGGCAGAAACCACTTGGTCGGGGCCACGGTCGCGAGGGCACCGTCAAGATCGACGTTCGCCCACGGCAGCATGTCGGCTTCACCTTTACGAAGCCCCGCAGTAATGCAGATCAAAAACGCGGTGAGCACGTCGCCGGACAATTCGGCGAGTGCGGCGGCGTAAAGTTGGCGTGGGTCGATCGTGGACTTGAAGCGGCGCGTCGCGCTTCCGGTCGGCAAGCCAACGAGCGGGAGCGGATCGGGTAGGCGGATCTTTTCGCTGAGTGCCTTCGCCATTGATTTGGTGAAGAATCCGCGCGCGTTTCGGATGACTGCGGAACTGGTGTTCCTTGCCGAAATGCGAGCCACTTCGTCGGGAGCGGCGGCGATGTATGCCTTGCGCCATGATTCGACCTTGGCGGCGGCGAGAACGTCGAGGGATGCTCCATCCACCTTTGCGCGCCATGCCTTCGCCTCGGCGCTCTTGTGATAGAAGACCGACCCCTCGGCGCTCATGCCGAGCACGCCCGCAACGAGCCGGCGAAGGCGGATTTCGTATTCCGCCAGCGTCGAGGCGCGGACGGTTGAAATCGCTTTTGCCTCGGCGAGCAGTTCGCCCACTGTGGCAGAACGGGCCGGGCGGGGTGCGGACTTCGGACGGAACTCAGCGAGGGCGGCGGCGAGTCCGATCCCTTCAACCTTCACCCACAGGTCACGGGCCTTGGTGGCGGCGGTGGCCTTGTTGGCAGTATTGAGGCACACGGACAGGTCGCGACCGTCCTTGCGCAGTCGCACATAAAGCTCAGCAGTCGGCTTCCCGCGAATCACGCGCGGTGCGACGATCTTTTTCCAGTAGTCCACGGATGACTTTGCAGCGCGTTCAGCCCGGGCCTCTGGCGTTGAAAGCTCGACGGGAAAGCGGTGCACAGCGGAAGTGTGCACCACTTGTGCACCACTTTTTTGCTTCTCAACAGGCTTCTCGGCTTCGTAACTGTTCGCATTCATTTTTAGTAAGTTGCTTGTAAACCGTAGTATCTACCGGCGGTTACGCAAGACTTACGAAAAGATGCGAAGCGTCAAGATCGAGATTGTGAATCCTGGGGTCGCGGGTTCGAGTCCCGTTGGCCGCCCCATTTTGATTTCAGAGGTGAAAGGAGTTGGTTGGGGTGGTTTGGGACGACGAACATCAGTCAGTCGGCACCTCCCACAACCCCATAACTCATTCTCGTGGCCAGCAGGATGCACCAACCACCTTGCCAACAGCCGCCGCAAAAAATCGGGACGCGAACGGCCGGCCCTCCTGGCGGTCGATTCCTCGGATCATCGTCAGCAATTCCCGCGTTTGCCTTGAAGGGTCCGAAGCGCCATCTCTCACGGTGAAACCATGCCACGGCTGCGTCTCGTCACCTTCAACATCGCCCATGGCCGCGGCCTGAACCCGATCCAAGGGCTTACTTCGCAACGCAAATTACAAGCCAATCTCCGGCACATTGCGGCACTCTTTGACCGCCTTGCGCCTGATGTGGTGGCGCTGCAGGAGATCGATGAACACTCGCGGTGGGCGGGCAACTTCAACCATCTCGACTACCTGCGCGTCCACACGCGTTTCTCGCACGCTGTCTTCGGCATCAACAACCGCCGGACGGGCGTGCTCAACCTGTGCTATGGCAACGCCGTGCTCTCCCGCCACACCATCCGCGCCGCGGAGACGGTCGTATTCGGCCAGCGGCAGCTCGGCGAAAAAGGTTTCATCTACGTGGAGATCGACGTCGGTGGCCGCTGCCTTCCGCTCGTGAACCTGCATTTGCATTTCAGTTCACGCACGCAACGGCTCCGGCAGCTCGAACGATTGTTGGGCTGGCTGCGCGAAAAACACCGGCTCCATGGCAAGACTTGGGCCGTGCCGCCGATTATTTGCGGCGATTTCAACAACCCGGGCACCCGCGACGATGCCACCGCTTCTTTGCTCAGCCACCTGTCCGACTACTGCGATTATGCGATGCACCCGGCCGCCGGGCTGACTTTCCCTTCGCCTCTACCGCGCCGCGCCCTCGATTTTATTTTCCTTCCGGCGGGTTGCGTCAACGTCCGCTGCGAAATCGTCCGGTCCATGCTTTCGGACCACCTGCCGGTGGTGGCGGATTTCGATTTTTGATTTTCCGGCGGACAGCTTGGGGGGACTGCCACGCGGAAAAATTAGGGTGTCTTTCGCGCCGCTTTCGCACCAATTTCCCCGCTCCATGTCCCGCATCCAGCAAACTTTCGCCCACACCCGGACGGAAAACCGCGCCGCTTTTGTCGCCTACGTCTGCGCCGGCGATCCAGATTTCGCCACCTCGCTCGAGGTCTGCCGCTCCCTGCTGGCCAATGGCGTCGATATCCTCGAACTCGGCGTGCCGTTTTCGGATCCGCTCGCCGACGGGCTGACCAATCAACTCGCCGCCCAACGCGCGCTGGAGAGCGGCATGACGGCGGCGCGGGTCTTCGAACTCGTCCGCCGCATCCGCGAGTTCAGCCAGGCTCCGATCGTTTTCTACACGTATTACAATCTGGTGTTCGCCAACGGGGTCGACGCCTACGTCCGCGAGGCCAAGGCCGCCGGCGTCGACGGCATCCTGACGCTCGATCTGCCGCCGGAGGAGGCCGCGGAGGTGACGACCGCGTGCGCCGCGCATGGCGTGGAAACGGTCTTCATCATCGCGCCCACGTCGCCCGACGAACGCATCGCGCGAATTGCCGCGGCGGCGACCGGTTTTCTGTATTACGTGTCCCGCGAAGGCGTGACCGGCGTGCGCGACCAGATGGCGGCCAACATCCCGCAGGCGATGGCTCGGATCCGGGCTCACACGAAACTGCCCACAGTCGTCGGGTTTGGCATCGGCACCCGCGCCCAGGTGGCGGAGGTGGCCGCGCATGCCGACGGGGTCGTGGTCGGCAGCGCACTGGTCAACTGCATCCGCGATCATCTCGCGGAACGCGACCGAATCGTTCCGGCGATCGGAGCCCGGGCCGCCGACCTCTCGGCGGGTGTCAGACGGTGAATTGCGAACGGTCCATCGCTCCGGGGCACGAAATTTACCCTTGCCGGGTGCGGGTTGCCGCGTCCTCTGTTCTCCCGCCCGCATGACCTCCCGCAAGATCCTGCTCATCGACGACGACCGGTTGCAGTTCCGTGTCACGCAGGCCCACATCAAGAGTTTTCAAACCGATCTCTACGCGTTGGACTGGGCGTCCACGTACGAGGAAGGGATCGTCAAATTGCTTTCCGGCGATTATGCGGCGTGCCTGCTCGACTACCAACTCGGGGAGCGCGACGGTCTGCAACTGATCCGCGAAGCAATGGCAAAGGGTTGCCGTACGCCGATCGTCTTTCTGACGGCCGAAACGGCGGATCGCGTGGACATCGCGGCGATGAATGCCGGAGCGCTCGACTATCTGGTCAAAGGTGAAATTACCGCGCGGATGATCGAGCGATCGCTCCGGTATGCGTTGAAGCTCGGTGAAACACTGGAGGCCTTGCGCCGACTGGCCACGCGTGATCAGCTCACGGGGCTGCTGAACCGGCGCGAGTTCGAGCGCATCCTGATCGAGGAAGAAGAGCGGGTCCGCCGGTTTGAGCACTCGCTCGGCCTCGTGATGGTCGACATCGACCATTTCAAGCGGGTGAACGACACCCACGGACATATGGCAGGCGATGTGGTGCTGCCCGAAGTGGCGCGCCGGGTTGCTGACGAGGTGCGCAGCGTGGATCGCGCGATGCGCTATGGCGGGGAGGAACTGGCACTGACGCTCGTACAGACCGATCGGGTGGGCGCGATCGACCTCGCGCGCCGGGTGTGCCGGGCGGTGGAGCGGGAGCCGATTTTGGTGAGCGACACGCTCGCCCTCAACATCACCGTCAGCGCCGGCGCGGCCGCCATGCCGCAGGATGCGGACTCGGGACCGAAGCTGTTAAATTGCGCGGACAAGGCGCTCTACGCGGCGAAAGCCCGGGGCCGCAATTGCGCGGTGGGCTTCGACGAAATTTAGGCCGGGCACGCGATCCGCAGGAAGCAGTTGAGAGTTGGCTCAGCACTGAAGATCGGCTGCTCAGCTCTCAACTGGATGGACCCGTTTCGCCGGGCACATCACGCGCAGACTCGCCGGGCGCACGACGAACTCGATCCGCGCGCCGGCCTCGTGCAGCTCGCCATCGGTGTGGAGGAGGCCGGGATGCGCGCGTTCGACGACGAAACGATCGGCCCGCCGCAGGACGACGTCTCCATCCCGGCCGATCCTGCCGGCAAAGAGGCGGGCGAGAAGCGGCACGGCATTTCGCCATGAGACTTGCGGCACCGCGCACAAATCGAGCAGGCCGTCGTCGACCCGGGCCCCGGGCGCGATGCGGGCGTTGTTGCCGTATTGGTCGGAGTTCGCGACCACGAGCGTGAAAGCCCGAAAACGTTCGCGTTCGCCGCTGTGAATGAGGGTGTACGCCTGTGGTTCCCATTGGCGGAAGGCATCCGCGCTGGTGGTCAGATAACGGAAAAAGCCGCGCGACGTGAGCTGGTTGAACCGTCGGGCAATCTCCGCCTCGAAGCCAAGGCCGGCGGCATTGAAAAAGGGGTGGCCGTCAGCGAGTCCGCTGTCGATCAACCGGGGCCGGCCATTTAAGAGAATGTCAAAGGCCCGGGCCGCCGATCCGTGCAGGCCAAGGTGGCGCCCGAGTCCGTCGCCCGAGCCGCACGGTACCAGGCCCAGCGTCGCGCCGGTGCCGACGAGCGCCGACGCGACCTCGTTCATCGTGCCATCGCCCCCGACGGCCACGATGAGTTCGCAGCCGTCGGCGAGCGCCCGGGTCGCAAGGGCCGAGGCGTGCCGGGGGCGCTCCGTCAAAACGACGGCGGCACCGTGGCGCGCGGCGAAGATCCGCAGGGCGGGCAGGCGGCGGGCGGCGCGACCGGAGCGAAGATTGACAATAAAACGAGTTTTCAGCGGGAATTTTTTTGGCGACGGACTATCTGGCGCAGCGGAGACTCAACCAAAAACAAACACCATCCTCTGGACCAGCAGGGAGCGGAGCCAACGAAGTGCGCGGAAGAAAAAAGCATGTTCAGGGATAGTGACACATGCCACGGATAGGGAATGAAATTCCTCAACCGATGAAACCGGTGTTGCACGTGCTCACCGGACCGACCGCCGTCGGCAAGACCGAGTGGGCGTTGCGCTGGGCGGAGCGGCACGGGGCCGAAATCGTCTCGTGCGATTCCCTGCTGTTCTACCGCGGCATGGACATCGGCACCGCCAAACCGGACGCCACCGAGCGCGCCCGCGTGCCACATCACCTGATCGACATTTGCGCACTGACCGAACGGATGGACGTCACGCGCTATGTGACGATGGCGCGACAGGCGGTGGAAACGATCCGAGCACGTGGGCGCGCTGTGCTCGTCACGGGCGGGAGCGGGTTTTATCTGAAAGCGTTTTTTTTCCCGGTGGCCGACGAGGTGGCGGTGCCGGCAGTGGTCCGCGCGGAAGTGGCCGGGCTCCAGCCGGCCGAGGCGTTGAAGCGGCTCCGTGATCTCAACCGTGAGGGCCTGGGCGCGCTGGATGTGGCCAATCCACGACGCGTGACGCGAGCGTTGGAACGTTGCCTCGCCTCGGGACGGACCGTGGCCGACCTGGCGGCAGAATTCGCGAAACGGAATTCGCCGTTCGCAGATTTCCAGATCGAGCTCACGCGACTGCAACGCACCCCGGATGATTTGGAACGGCGGATCGAGGTCCGCGTCGCAGCGATGATTCAGGCCGGATTGGTGGACGAAGTGCGGCGCTTGATCGCCGGGCGCCTGGAGCAGAATCCGAGCGCCGCAAAAGCGATCGGATATCGCGAGGTAATCGCGATGTTCGCCGGGCAGGTTCGCGAATCGGATCTCGCGCGCGAGATTGCCCGAAACACGCGCGCACTCGTCAAAAAGCAGCGGACATGGTTTCGCACCCAATTGCCGACGCATCGGGAGATCCCGGCGGAAACGCTGCGCGATGAGCGAGAGCTGTTCGGGGCGTAGATCCGAATCCCTAAAAAAGTGATCCGAATCGCGCAGGGACACAGATTTGCCGCGCCCTCGTGCTCATTCGATGCTGCGTAAGGCGCTGCAAGTCTGCGCCCCTGCAGTCAGTTTTCGATCCGGAGTTGAACGGGTGACGGTCCTGAGCGATGGCATCGACATGCCTCAGCCGTGTCCCTCCAGTCGAACCTCGTTTCTGCTCC
>SIBJ01000028.1 GCA_009695195.1 Pedosphaera sp. | reverse complement strand
GTGAGGGCATTATGGACTGCGGTGGCAAGTCGGACGCGACACCGCTGTGGCAGCGACGACGGCGCTAGCAATGAGCCACCCGCCCCGTGCGCTCGAAAGCGGTGTCGCGTCCGACTTGCCACCGCAGTCCAAAAATACCGCCAGCACCCTCTCACCCTCACCCGCCATTAATCGCACCCCCGAAGACGTACCTTACAGGAATTTGTTTGGTCAACCCCGCCCGGACGGCTATGTTCTCCGCTGTCGTATCAACCCGATTTGTTCCATGAAGATTTTTTTCGCTTCCGCACTCATCGCCCTGGCGCTGGCGCGCGGCGCGGCGTTCGCCCAGCTCGAAGCGCCCGGCCAGACCGCCGGCGTCAATGCCGCGCTCACCAAGTTGTTCGGCGACCTCACGGCGTTTTCCGCCAAAGCCACCATCACCGTCTATGGCAAGGACCAGAAAGAAAAAATTTCCACCCCGATGGACTTCGCGCTGCTCGACAACAAGGTCCGCGTGGAGATTGACACCGCGAAAATCCGCAACAAAGACATGCCCGCCGTCGGCGCGGAGGCGTTGAAGCAGCTCGGCATGGACCGCGTCGTCAGCGTCATCCGGCCCGACACGAGGGCGAACTTCATTATTTTTCCCGGCCTCCAATGCTACGTCAAAACCACACTCTCGAAGGAAGAGGTGGAAGCTTACGAGAAAAAACCCAAGCTCCACAAAATCGAAACCGGCAAGGAAACGCTCGACGGCCATGTTTGCGTGAAAAACCGCGTCGTCGTCACCGACGACAAAGGCGGCAAGCAGGAAGCCACGATCTGGAACGCGACCGACCTGAAGGATTTCCCCGTCCAAATCATGACGAAGGAGAAAGAAGACACGGTGGTGATCCGCTATCGCCAGATTCAACTCGCGAAGCCCGACGCGAAATCCTACGACGCGCCGGTCGGCTTCCAGGAATATTCCAGCGTCGAGGCGTTGATGGCGGGCTTGACGGCGAAACTCCTCGGCGGCGGCGAACCGGCGGCCAAGTAACCAACAATTTCATGCGCATCATCAATCTCAATCCTGAAACCGACATCGGCGCCAGCGCGTGGTTCGTGAACTTCGAGGGCCACGGCCTGCTGATGGACTCGGGCATGCATCCCAAGCTCGAAGGCCGCGCCGCGATGCCGTTGTTCAAATCCATCCTCAACGAAGAGCTTGATGCCATCGCCATTTCGCATTGCCATCACGACCACGTCGGCACGCTGCCGGTGGCGCTGCGCCATTTTCCGAAGGCGCACGTGATGTTGCCGGAGCAAAGTTATTTCATCATCGAGCGCGTGCTGCACAACTCGGTGAACGTGATGACCAAGCAGCGCGACGAACTCGGCCTCAAGGAGTATCCGCTGTACACCCACGACGAAGTGGACGACATCGCGCCGGTCTTTCAAGGCTACCGCTACAACCGCGAAGTCGAATGGGCGTCGTTCTCGAAGACGCGCGCGGGTTCTTCCTCGCCGACGCTGGAATTTTTTGACGCCGGCCACACGCTCGGCTCGGCGGGAATCCTTTTGCGCGGCAAAAAGGAGACGTTGTTCTACACCGGCGATGTTTGCTTTCACGACCAGACCATCCTGCGCGCCGCGCGCTTCCAGGACGTGAAGGCCGACGTGCTCATCATGGAAACCACGCGCGGCAACCGCCCCACGCCAAAAAATTTCACGCGCCAGGGCGAGATCGAGCGGCTGACCGTCGCCATCCAGCGCGCGCTCAAACGCAAAGGCAGCGTGCTCATCCCGTCGTTCGCGCTCGGGCGCACGCAGGAGATTCTCGCGCTGCTCGCGCTGCTCATGCGCGAGGGGAAATTGAAGCGCCAGCCGGTTTACATCGGCGGACTGGGCCGCGTGTTCACCGAAATCTACGACCTCGAAGCCCATCGCACGCATCGCCAGCACACGAACCTGCAACTTCACGAAGCGCACAATCTCGTCGTGCTCGAAAAGGGCCAGGGCGAAATCATGAAGCTCGGCGGCGGACGCATCTTCGTGCTCACCTCCGGGATGATGGCGGAGAACACCGCCGCTCACGACCTCGCCGTGCGCATGGCCGGTGACGAACGCCAGTCCATTTTCTTCGTCGGTTATGCCGATCCTTCAACGCCCGGCGGACGGCTCAAGGCGGCGAAGCCCGGCGAGACGTTCGTGTTCAGTCCCGGCGCGGGCCGCGTGACGCGGCGTTGCGACGTGCAGGATTTCGACCTAACCGCCCACGCGAACCGCGATGACTTGCTGGATTTCGTGGGCCAGGTTTCGCCGCGCGCCGTGTTGCTTGGCCACGGCGATGGCGCCTCGCGCAAATGGTTCGAGGACCAGATCCGCGCGCGGCATCCCAAAATAAAGATCATCCAGCCGCAGCCCGGCAAAGCGGTGGAGGTTTGATCCGTTCGGAGCGCGGGCGGCCCGCCCGCGTGAACCCCGGAACCTTGCCGTCAACGCAGTCACCGACCCGACCGTCGTCGGCACGGCGATCGCACACCAGACCGAGAAGTGACCTACGGCCCCCAGTTCACGGCATCAGCCCAACGATCATGACGATTACCAACGAACTCGCGGGCGGGCCGCCCGCGCTCCGACCACTTGACCCGTCGGATCGAAAATAGGTTTGCGGCTTATTTTCGATTCAGCCCTTTTTCGCAAATAACGTCTGCCGCCCACGGTTGTCTGATAAGTTGACTTACGGTTGTCTCATCAATATGGTTGCGCCGTGAGTTATCAACCGCAATTCACGATCCGCTACGGCCTGGTGGCGCAGCTTGAGGAAATCGCCGCCCTGCGGGAAAAGATTCTGGCGGCGACCGTGCAGGTGCCGTGGATTCCCGCGCTGCAAAAAGACACGCGCCTGCGCAACGCTCATTCCTCCACCGCCATCGAAGGCAATCCGCTGACGCTGGAACAGGTGCGGCTGCTGGCGGAGGGAAACGAATTGCCGTCCGCAACCGGGCGCTCGAAACAGGAAGTGCTCAACTATTTTGCGGGCTTGCGGTTCATCGAGCAGCATCTAAAAAAAAGCCCGCTGACCCATGAGCATCTTCTAAAGCTGCATCAGGTCATCGCCGGCGGCGTCATGGATCAGGGAACGGCGGGGCGGTATCGCACCATCGCCGTTCGCGTGGGCCGGTATGTGCCGCCGCCCGCCGGCGAGGTGTCGGGGCTGATGTTTGAACTGTTGGCGTGGTGGAACCAGGAAGCGCCCCGGCTCTCACCCGTGCTCTCGTCGGCGGTTCTACATTATCGGTTCGAGGAAATTCATCCGTTTGCCGACGGGAACGGGCGCACCGGACGCACGCTGGCATTGTGGGAACTCTACCGGCGCGGATTCGACACGCATCACATCTTCTCGGTGGATGAATTTTATTGGGAGAATCGTCCGCGCTATTACGCGGCTTTGGAAAACGTGCGGAAGTCGGACGCGGACCTCACCGGCTGGCTGGAGTATGCGGCGGAAGGCTTGCGCGTGACGCTGGAGAAAGTCTGGGGCCGGGTGCAGCGGCTCACGGCGAAGTCGGGCCGGCGAAAACTCGTGCTGCGTCCGAAACAGGAGCAACTGCTGCAAATGCTTCGCGACCGCAAGCACATGTCGCCGGCGGAAATCTGGGCGGCGCTGGGCGTGACGAAACAAGGCGCTCTGAAATTGTTAAACCCGCTGCTCACGGCGGGGATGGTTCGCCGCGTCGGCACCAGAAAGTCGGGCCGCTACATTCTCGCGTGAACGGCGCGCGCGCGCGATCCCCCAATAAAAATCATCCAGCCGCAGCCCGGCAAAGCGGTGGAGGTTTGATCCGCCTCCGAAATATCTTTCCGTCAGCGGTGCTCTGCGCGAAAACTCTCCCGTGCCAGCGCGCTTCCTTCTCGGCCCGGCGGGCAGCGGAAAAACTTTTCGCTGCCTCGCGGAGATCCGCGCCGAACTCGCGCGCGATCCCGCCGGCCCGCCCCTGATCCTGCTCGCGCCCAAGCAGGCCACGTTTCAGCTCGAACGTCAGTTGCTCGCTGGCTCAGAGGTCGGAGGTCAGAGACCAGAAGGCGGAAGTCAGTGTTCCGCCCTCCGCCCTCCGCCGTCCGCTCTCCGGGGTTACGCGCGGCTGCAAATCTTTTCCTTCGACCGGCTCGCCCGTTACGCGCTGGAAAAACTGGACGCCGTCGCGCCGTCATCGTTGAGCGAAGAAGGACGCGTGATGGTTTTGCGGGCGCTGCTGCTCCAGCGCGCATCCGGACTCAAGCGCTTCGACAAAAGCGCGCGGCGGCCGGGCTTTGCAAAACAACTCAGCGGGCTGCTCGCGGAATTGCAAAGCCACGGACTCTCCGCGCCGCGGCTGGCGGAATTGTCCGCGCGCAAGGATTTGCCCGCCGAGCTGGCCGCCAAACTCCACGACCTCGGCCTGCTGCTCGCGGCGTACACCGGCTGGCTTGCGGAGCATGAGTTGCAGGACGCGAACCATCTGCTCGACTTCGCCGCGACCACGCTGCGCGGTCACTCCGCACGCCGCAGCCCGCTCGCGATTCATCGGAGTCCGGACCCCGCAATCTCAATCGCCGCCCTCTGGCTCGACGGATTCGCGGAGATGACGCCGGCTGAGTTGGACCTGCTCGCGGCGGTGCTGCCGCATTGCGAGCGCGCGACGCTGGCGTTCTGTCTCGATCACGAGCCGCGCGGCGCGGAGCCGTGGCTTTCCATCTGGGCTGTCGTCGGAAAAACTTTTTCGCGTTGCCGCGAGCGCGTGACGGCGTTGACCGGCGCGGAGCCGGAAGTGGAACTGCTCGCGCGCGATCCGGTGAAGAATCGCTTCACCACCAACCCTCCGCTGGCGCACCTCGAATCACACTGGAGCCAACCGCAGCCATTAACGCTTCACGTTTCACGTTTCACGTTTCACGCTCCCCGCCTCGTCGCCTGCGCGGACCCCGACGCCGAAGCCGCGTTCGCCGCGCGCGAGGTTTTGAAATTCGTCCGCGGCGGCGGACGCTTTCGCGAGGCGGCGGTGCTCGTGCGGCAGCTCGACGGCTATCAAAAGCCGCTGGAGCGCGCGTTCCGGCGTTATGGCGTTCCGTTCTTTCTCGACCGGCGCGAGGGCGTGGCGCATCACCCGCTGGCCGAACTCACGCGCAGCGCGTTGCGCACGGTGGCGTTCGACTGGGCGCAGGACGACTGGTTCGCCGCGCTCAAGGCCGGCTTCGCGGCGGTGGACGAGACGGAGATTGACGCGTTGGAAAACGAATCCCTCGCGCGCGGCTGGCGCGGCGCGAAGTGGCGCACGCCGATTCAACTCGGCGGGAACGAGGCGGAACTCGGCGCGCGACTGGAACGGTTGAGGGAAAAACTTCTGCGGCCGTTCTCTGCGCTGGCGGCAAAACTCGCGTCATTTCAAAACCAACCGACCGGCGCGCAACTCGCCGGTGCGCTGCGGGATTTTTGGGAGGAGTCCGGCGTCGAGCGAACGTTGGAGCAATGGAGCGTTGCCGAGTCGTCGCCAATCGCCGATGGCCAATCGCCGATAGCCAATCGGCCATCCGCCCTTCACGCCACCGTCTGGGCGCAGATGAATTCATGGCTCGACAACCTCGCACTGGCGTTTCCGCGCGAGGCGCTCCCGTTGCGCGACTGGCTGCCGGTGCTCGAAGCCGGACTCGCGAACCTCACCGTGGGCGTGATTCCGCCGGCGCTCGATCAGGTTTTGATCGGCGCGATTGATCGCTCGCGCAATCCCGATCTCAAACTCGCCTTCGTGCTCGGTCTCAATGAAGGAGTTTTTCCCGCCGCGCCGGCAACGCCGTTGATCCTTTCGGAGGACGACCGCGCGGCGCTCGACGGGCGTGGTGTGGCGCTGGGCGCGGACCTGCGCGAACGGCTCGCGCGCGAGCGTTACTTCGGTTACATCGCCTGCACACGTTCGAGCGAGCGGCTGGTGTTGACGTTTGCGCACGCGAACTCCGACGGCAAAAAACTGAATGTCTCGCCGTTCGTGGCGCACGTGCAGCGGATGTTTCCCGAGCTGGAGACGGAGGAATTCACCGGCGCGGACTGGCGGGCGGCGGAGCACGCGATTGAATTGGTCGAGCCGCTCATGGCAATGCGGAGTGCAGAAGGCGGAGTGCGGAATTGGGAGAAGCTGCGGCAGATCAGCGCGCTGGGCGAACTGGATCGAGGTTTGCGGGCGTTGAAAAATCCACAGCCGGATGAATCGTTGTCGCCGGCGCTGGCGGAAAAAATCTTCGGGCCGGCGCTGAACTCATCGGTGAGCCGGCTCGAGGAGTTCGCGAAGTGTCCGTTCCGGTTCCTGGTCCACTCGGGTTTGCGCGCGGAGGAGCGGAAGGTTTTTGAACTGGATTTCCGCGAGCAGGGAAGTTTTCAGCACGACGTTCTGAAAATCTTCCACGAACAACTCGCGGCGGAAGGCAAACGCTGGCGCGACCTCGCGCCGGTGGCGGCGCGCGAACGCGTGGGCCGGATCGCCGACGGGTTGCTGGCGAAGTATCGCGACGGGTTGCTGCGCGACTCGGCGCAAACGCAGTTCACGGCGCGGGTGTTGACGCGGGCGTTGCAGGATTTCATCGAGGTGATCACGGGCTGGATGCAGACGCGGTATCAGTTCGATCCGGCGCGTGTCGAGCTGGGGTTCGGTCGCGAGGGCGAAGTGCCGGCGTGGACGCTCGCGCTCGGCGGCGGACGGGAACTCCGGTTGAACGGGCGGATTGATCGCGTGGATCTGTTCCGCGCGCCGGGCAGCGACTCGGCCCTGTGCGTGGTGATGGATTACAAATCGAGCGCGAAGAAACTCGACCCGGTGCTGCTGGAACACGGCGTGCAGTTGCAGTTGCTCTCGTATCTGACGGTGCTGCGGCACTGGCCGGACGTGAAAAAATCCTTCGGCGTGGAGCGGCTCGTGCCGGCGGGAGTTTTTTACGTGAACCTACGCGGCGGGTATTCATCCGGAACTTCCCGCGCGGCGCTGGCGGATGCGGAAGCGGCGCGCAAAGACGCGTATCGTCACACCGGGAGATTCGACGTGAGCGTGCTGCGACAACTGGACGCGAGCGGCGACGCGCGGGGTGAGCAATTCAATTTCCGGTTGAAGAAGGACGGCACTCCGCACGCGAACAGCGCCGAGGTTTTGTCGCCGGCGGAATTCACCGCGCTGTTGACGCGCGTCGAGTCGCAACTGCGCGAGATGGGCGCGCGGATTTTTTCCGGCGAGGCGAAGGTGGACCCGTATCGCAAGGGCGCGGAGACGCCGTGCGAGTATTGCGACTACGCGAACGTCTGCCGGATTGATCCGTGGACGCACGAGTACCGGGTGTTGCGCCGGGCGGATGAAGAAGCGGACGAGGAGTGATCGGCGCGCCGCCGGTCACATCCCGATCGTGAAACTGCGCACCCAGTTCGCCGCCTCGGTTTTGGCGATCCAGAAACTTTCCCCGATGCTCACGCTCGGCGCGCCCTTCGACCATTTCCCGTTTTCGTAGGGATAGAGGACGTATTTTTTTGTCGTGGTCGAAGAGGTGGACGACGTCGCCATCGGCGATGGGGAAGGCGAGTTCCTCGTGCAACTGGCCGTGTTGCGGCACGAGCGAACTGCGCACCGAAAAGCCGGCCGGGTTCGGCATGTTCAAATTTCCCTGCATCACGTCGCCGACGAAAACCAGCGGCCGGTAGTCGGGCGTGGGGTTGAAGAAGATCGCGCCTTCGCCGGGGACGAGCTGGTCGTGCTGGTTGGACCAGGTTTTGTTTTTCACGCCGTTGTCGGGTCCGCCCGGTCGGCAACTGGACAAAGCCGTAGCCAGCGGCCCCGCGCCCGCCGGAACCGCGGGCCGCCGCCGTGGCAGTTTGGCGCTGTGTGAGTTCACCGCTTTCCCATCGGCGGTAAAGCGGGTTCGCTTTAGGCGTTTCGGCGGGAGCCGTTGCGTCCGAGCGCGCTTGACCCTGCGCCGGAAAATGAATTCCATGATGCAACGGCCAGTCCAACGACGCGATATCCCGGCGGGCCGGAACACAACAAATGAAAACAAGCTCAATGCCGCGGATTTATTCCCTAACGCTCGCCGCCATGTTGACGGCCGGCCTCGTCCTGTCTCTGGGTGGTGCAGCCACTTCGGCCCGCGCCGCCGGCCCGAAACGAGTGCTCGTGGTCACCACCACGACGGGTTTCCGGCACAGCTCGATTCCCACGGCGGAAAAAGTCCTCGGCGAACTCGCGGCGAAGAGCGGCGCGTTCACGGTGGAGTACGCGCGGGTGGAAAACGGCGACCCGCAGTTCAAAGGCGCCGATGGCAAGCCGGACAAAACGAAATTTGAGCCGGCCATCCGCGCGGTGCTCGCCGAGAAGATGAGCGCGGCGGCCTTGAAGAAATACGACGGCATCATTTTCGCCAACACCACCGGCGATCTGCCGCTGCCGGACCAAAAGGCGTTTCTCGACTGGATCAAAGCCGGGCATGCGTTTGCCGGGATGCACTCGGCCACCGACACGTATCGCGGCCACACGCCGCCCGATCCGTATGTGGAGATGATCGGCGGCGAGTTCAAGACTCACGAGGCGCAGGTGGAAGTGGAAGCGATCAACCAGGACCACGATTCGGCCGCCTGCCGGCATCTGCCCGCGACGTGGACGGTGTTCGACGAGATTTATCAGTTGACGAGTTTCGAACGCGCCAATGTTCACGGCCTGCTGACGCTGGACAAACATCCCAACAACAAATCGCCCGGGGACTATCCGATCGCGTGGTGCAAAAATTACGGCAAGGGCCGCGTGTTTTACACCTCGCTCGGCCATCGCGAGGACATGTGGGATCCGAATTGGAAGGACGGCAAAGGCGAACGCAAGAATTCCGCCGCCATCGCCGAGGCCTACCAGCAGCACCTTCTCGGCGGCATCAAGTGGGCGCTCGGCCTGGAAAAAGGCGACGCCACGCCGCAGACGAAATGATCGTCGCCGACCAGAGTCTCACGCGATGAAGCCACCGGAATCCAGCCACGCGGAATTCAATCGCCGCGATTTTCTCAAAGGCGGTTCCTTCGCCGCGGCCATGGCGATGCTGGGCGGTGTGCAATTGATCGCCCAGCCCGCTGAAGGGGAAAAAAAAGCGGACGCGGAATTGCAACTGCCGAAAGCCAGGGTCGCCGTCATCGGCCTCGGCCCATGGGGACGCGAAATTCTCAGTCAGCTCGGGCAGTTGAAGCAGGCCGACGTTGTGGCCATCTGCGACAACTATCCGGCGATGCTGCGCAAGAGCGCGAGCAAGTTCCCCGACGCGGCGCCGGTCGAAGATTACAAAACGATTCTCGCGAACAAGGACATCACAGCGGTCGTCATCGCCACCGGAACGCACCAGCACAAGGACATCGTCATCGCGGCGCTCGCGGTCGGGAAGCACGTTTATTGCGAGGCCCCGCTGGCGAACAACGTCGAGGACGCGAAAGTCATCGCGCTCGCGGCAAAGAACTCCGTGGGCCAGCTTTTCCAGGCCGGCTTGCAAGACCGCTCCGACCCGCAGCGGCATTTTCTGTTGCCGTTCATCCGTTCCGGCGCGCTCGGCAAGTCGCTCATGGCCCGCGCGCAGTGGCACAAGAAAACCAGTTGGCGCCAGGCGTCGCCCAGCGCCGAGCGCGAGCAGGCCATCAACTGGCGCTTGAACAAAGCCACCTCGACCGGCCTCGTCGGCGAGATCGGCATCCATCAGCTTGATCAGGCGCGCTGGTTCTTGAATGCGCTGCCGGTCGCCGTGCATGGCTTCGGTTCGTTGCTGCACTGGAAGGACGACGGCCGCGACGTGGCGGACACGGTGCAACTCGTCCTCGAATTTCCCGGCGGCGTCCGGATGCTCTACGACGCCACGCTCGCGAACTCGTTCGATGCCGATTACGAAATGTTTTATGGCAGCGACGCGGCGGTGATGATGCGCGAGAGCAAGGCGTGGATGTTCAAGGAAGTGGACTCGCCGCTGCTCGGCTGGGAGGTCTATGCGCGCAAGGACAACTTCTACAAGGAAACCGGCATCGCGCTCGTGGCCGGCGGGTCGAAGCAGGCGGCCCTCAGCAACAGCGCGGCGGTGGCGAACCCGATGACGCCGCTTTACTACGCGTTGAAATCCTTTGTTGGCAACGCCGCCGCCGTCAACCTCGACATTGAGAATTTCAAATCCGGTTATCCCGATGCGGATCGCGCGGCGTTGGGCGAGTATCTCGCCAAAATCAAACGGGAGCCGGGCGCAAGCGCGTTAGACGGCTACGCCGCCACCGTGCTTGCCATCAAGGCCAACGAAGCCGTCGTCAACGGCGGGCGCGTCGAGTTGAAGAAGGAATGGTTTGAACTGGCTTGAACCCCGCGCGACGAACCCACATTGGATTTTTAGAAAAGGAAAACAACAACATGAAATCGAAAACCTTGAAACGCACTGAAACCTTCGCTGGCGCGCTGCTGTTGACGCTGTTGCTCGCCTGCGAGCCGGCCAAACAAACTTCCGCCGAGACGAAAGACACCACACCCGCCGCCGCCCCACCCGCGCCCGCCGCCGGCATGGTCCGCTACGAAGCCCAGCCCAGCGGCAGCAAATGCACGATTGCCGGCAGCTCCACGGTCCATGATTGGACCATGGAAACGGCGCTCATCAGCGGCTACCTCGTCGCCGACGCCAATTTCCCCGAGTCCGCGCTGACCAGTCCCGCCGCCGCCAAGCCCGAGGTCAAAACCTCGATGCCCGTGAAGTCCTTCAAAAGCGGCAAACAGGCCATGGACCAGAAGATGCAGGATACGCTGAGCGCCACCAACTATCCGAAATTTGAGTATCGCCTCATCGAACTCAAACCCAGGTCGAAACCCGGCGACAAGGGCGCGCTCCAGTTCGACGCGATCGGTGTCCTCACAATTGTTGGCAACACCGCGACGAACACGATGCCCGTCACCATCGAGAAGGTGGGCAACAAACTCAAAGTTGTCGGCAGCACGCCGATCAAGTTCACGGAATACAAGATGAAACCGCCCGTGATAAGAATTCTTGGTTTCGACGCCATGAGCGTGGGTGACGATTTGAAAATCAACTTCGAATGGACGCTCGCGCCGAAAGCCGCCCCCGCCCCGCCGCCCGCGAAATAACCCGAGAAGTTTCCCCGAATCTCAACAACGCAAAGGCCGCGGCGAACAGCCGCGGCCTTTTGTTTTTATTTCGCGACTTTCTCCAAGGCGCCCGCCAATCCCGCTACCATCGCCGCGCCGGACTTTTCCGTGAACTGAAACTGCCCGGTGAATTTTGGCGATTGGATCGCCGCGTAACTGCGCCGCTCGATATCGTGCGCGTCCGGCAGGTAGCCGATGCCGCCGTTGCTGTAACCGAGCATGAACAGATCGTCGTGCGGCCAGCGCCGGCGCACTTCCAATCCAAACGACGTGAACAACTCCGCCGCGTTCGCCGCGAAATAGACGTCGCCAACGCGCAGCGCCTGGACTTCGGTTTCCAAAATCTCCGGTCGCGTTTCAAGTTCCGGCAATATCAAATCGGTCCATGCCACAGCAAACCGCGCCACCGCCGCGACCGCTTGCTCGACGATGCCGCCGTAACGCAACGGCAACCGCTCCGGCTGGTTCACGCACACGCGCGCCACGCCCTCCAGCCAGCCCGTCGTGTCGCCGGTCGCGAGCCGGTGCAATCCTTCTTCGCGTTCGCGCAAAATTTCCTCGCGCGTCCAGCGCCGCGTCGGCAGCGCGATGGTTTCAGAGAACGCAGCGACGCCGCTTTGTTCGACCGGTCGCGTCTTCGCCAGCGCATCGAGCGCGACGCGCGTCACGGCGCGCGCTGGCTCGAAGCGCCGCTCCATCCCGTTGAACTCGCGGCGAAAATTCACGTCACCGCAAGTTCCCTGGAGATACATCGCGGTCACGCCGGGCAACGCGGCTTCGAGTTGGTCCACGACTTCGCCCGGCCAGTCACGGCTCACCGCGCGCAAATCCGCTTCCATGTGCGCGGTGCAATGCGAATGAAAATTCACCACCACGGCCAGCGGCCGGCCGTCGGCTGCGTCCGCGCGCAGCACGCTCACGCGATTGTCCGTCGGCCCGTTCTCGCGCGTGCGGTTGAACGTCATGCCGGTGAGTTCGCTGTGGCCGGCGAAAAGTTTTGCCGGCGCGCGGTTGCGCCACGCCTCGATGACCGCGCCCGCCGCCTCGCGCGCGGCGAAATCCAGATACGCTTCGTCACGCTCGCCGCCGCCGAGGATCAATCCCGCCGTCGGCGCGCTGTGGCTGTGCGAGCAGTTCACGCAGATCGCCTCCGGTCGCAGGCCGGTCTGCGCGGCGGCGAGTTCGCGCACGCGTCGCGAGAACCGCGCGTCGTTGTACATGAGGTCCAATGCGACGAATGCGACGCCTTGGTCCCCGTCGCCGACGACGAGCGCGGTGGCGTGGAGTGGATCGCGCACGCGTTCCCACGTGCGCCCGAGATAATAGCCGAGGCCGGCCAGTTCGACCCCAGGTGGCGGCGTGATGACGCGCCGCGCGACGCCGGCGTGCCAGGAACAAGTTTTCATCAGGGCCTACCTTCGCCGCACTTCAGGAGAAAAACTCACGGAGTTGCGCGGGTATTTGCGCCAGGGTTGCGGCCGGCATCCGGCCCATCCGTTTGACAACGAGTTGCTGGTGCAACGTGACCACCTTGCTCAATTTGACCAACGATGATTTTGGCAGTCCGCAAGCGGCGAGATCCGGTGCGCCGATTTCGTATTCATCAGCGGCGATCACGGCTGGAAGTTGTGAAGTGATCGCCACCACCACGACATCGCGGCGAGTGGCGTTGTAGTTGTCGGCGGAAACCACCAGTGCGGGCCGCTGTTTGCTGGTCGTGAGGTCGGTGAAGGGAAAGGGAACCAGAACCACGTCGCCGCGATTATAGTTGGTCGTAGATGGCATCTTCGGGGTTGTCCCAAAACGCAAACGCCGGCTCGGCCAGCGCGGTCCACGCGACGTCATCCGCCGACAGCTTCAAATGGCCGGGAAGGTCGCGAAGCAGTTGCAACTGCTCCTTCTCGTCCAGCTTCTCGATGGCGGCGGTGATTTCGCGAACCGTGCTCATACCTCGCCATCAGACATAACCCCGCCGCGCCAGCCGCGCAAGCTTCAAGCGGCAAACCGGATGTCGCCGAAGCAGCGCGGCAGGTGAAAGTTCAATTCGTCCACCGGCGACCACGCGGCCCAGTGCGGATGCGAGTTGTCCTCGGCGCACTTGAAGAAATTCCCGCGCCACGTCTGGCCGCGCACGTCGCCGAGCGGCCCGCCAAATTTTTCAAACAACGAGAACGGGATGTAAAATTGGAGCGCCCACGTCAGCGGCTTCTTGCGTTCCGGCTCGGTCTTCGGCGGTTGTGTGGTGCGGATGCCGATGGCGTGCGCGAGTCCCGACGGCACGGGCGCGAAACGTTTGAACCCGTCCGGCGTCCGCGTCGGGTCAATGATGTGATTGCACAGAAACGCGCCGCCGCAGTTGAACTCGAACCCGAGATAACCGCGGCCCGGTCGCGGCAGGGCGAAAAATTCCACGCAGGCATCCTTCCACACCTCGCTCCCGTAGCCGGTGCGTGTGCAGCGGACGTAGCGGTCGTGAACCAGGAACAAACCGTGAAGCCCACGCCCGTCGTGGAGCAGCCGCGCAAAAGTCTGCGGGCGATGATCGCTGCTTTCGGCGCGGAAGTTTTTTATTTCGAGCACGTGCGCCGCGCGCCAGGCGGGATTTTCCCAGTTCAAATCGAGCCGGTTGGCGACGGTGGTCGGGCGGATGGTGTACGTCACGCGGGCAAGATGAATTTCCAGCGGGCCGCGTCAATGCCAGAACAAATAATAAACTCCCGCCGCGCCGATGAAGGCGAAGACGCCGGCGCGCATGTGCTTCGGTTGGACCTTCGCGAGCGCGACGTGACCGAGCCAAAGCGCGAGCGAGATCGGCAGCGCCAGCAGCGCGGCGTAGCCCAGCGGGATGTCGCGGAAATAACCGAACTTCCCGTAGAAGCCGATGCGCAGCGCGCAGCTCAACGTGATCATCACTTGCAGGAACGCCATGATCTGTCCGCGGCTCCACGGGTGCGCGTAGGCGTAGGCCGCGCTCGGGATGCCACCGAGATTGAACGCGCCGCTCAATGTGCCGCTGAACATTCCAAGGGGAACCGTGAGCCACGACGGAATGGTTTTCGGCTGCGCGTTGAAAAGAAATTCCCGCGCCGCGAACAACAGCATCATTGCGCCCAGAATTTTGATGAGCACGGCCTCGGGCATTTTTTCCAGAAAGAACACGCCGGCCGGCACGCCGACGCAAACGCTGGCGAGAAACACGAAGCCGTGCCGCCAGTTGTATTCGCGGTAGTGCCGGAAAAAAATCGAGAAGGTCGCGAGCAGTGAGAAGACAGTGGAGAACGCCGCCGCCTGTTTGATGCTGATCACCAGCGGCAGCAGCGACATCGAAACCAGTCCGAAGCCGAAGCCGGTCAGGCCTTGAACAAATCCGGCGAGGACCAACGCCGCGGCGAGGAACGGCCAGTTCATGCCGCGCGAGCGTAGAGTGATTTCGCCGGAACGCCAGCGGAAGTTCCGGAGCGCGGGCGGCTCGGGGTGCGATTAAAGGCGGGTGCGGGTGAGCGGGTGCTGGCGGTATTTTTGGACTGCGGTGGCAAGTCGGACGCGACACCGCTTTCGAGCGAACGGGGCGGGTTGCTCATTGCCCTCGCCGTCGTCGGTGCCAAAGCGGTGTCGCGTCCGACTTGCCACCGCAGTCCATAATGCCCGCACCCGTTTTTAATACCACCCGGCAATGGCCCGCGCTCCGGCTGCGTAAGCCCGCCGCCGGAAATCCGCTTGAAGCCCGCGCCGCGCCTCGTTAGCTTGCCGCCATGTTGAAGAAAAATCTCTGCCTTCTCATGACTGCCGCGATTGCGACTTCCTGCTCCACTCAATCCAACCAACCAAGCTGCTGCGCCGACATGCCCACCGAAAAATCCAACGCCGGGCTGACGCTCGCCGAATTCCAACAACGCGCCGGAAAATTCCACAACGTCATCCGCCTGCCGGAATTCGAGACCACGCCCGAAACGGTGAAGGCCGCGATGCAACGCGCCATCACGAACGCCGACCTCGCGCTCGACGTCGTCGGCAAGCTTGCGGCGGAGAAGGTCAATTTCGCGAATACCATCCAGGCGCTCGACGACATCGGCTACGAGGCCGGGCAACTGGCGAATCGCCTCAACTTGATCAAGGAGACGAGCACCATCGCCGCCGTGCGCGATGCCGCGACCGAGGCGATCAAGACGTTTCAGGAATGGGCGGTGGGTCTGGATTATCGCGAGGATGTTTACCGCGTGGTGAAGGCGTTCGCCGACACGAAGCCAAAACTGAGCGGCGAGGACGCGAAGTTGTTCGAGGAGACGATGCGCGATTATCGCCGCGCCGGGCTGGCGTTGCCAAAGGCCGGGCGCGATGAAGTGGAAAAGTTGCGCAAGGAATTGTCCGCTGTCGGCACGGATTTTTCCGCGAACGTTACCAAGTCGCAGAAGGCGCTCAAGTTCACCAAGGCCGAACTCGCCGGTTGTCCCGATAGCCTCCTCGCCGCGCCCGGTGTGAAGACCGGCGACGACGAATACACGATCCTCGTCAACGTCACGTGGCAATATCTCGCCGTGGCCGAGAACGCGAAGAGCGAAGCCGTCCGCAAACGCATCGTGACCGAACAGCACAGCCTCGCGATGGCCGAGAACGATCCGCTCATCGGGAAGCTGCTCGTGCTGCGTCACGACATCGCCACGAAGCTCGGCTACAAAAACTGGGCGGATTTTCAAACCGAAGTGAAGATGGCGAAGACCGGCGCGACGGCGCTGGAGTTCGAGCAGAAACTGAACAAGGGTTTGCAGCCGAAGTTCGACGCCGAGCTGGCCGAGTTCCGCAAACTGAAGGCGCGCGAGACCGGCGACGCGAACGCGCAGATTTACATCTGGGACTGGCGCTATTACGCCGAGATGTTGAAGAAGGAAAAGTACACCGTGGACACCGAGGCGTTGCGCGTTTACTTCCCGATGCAACGCGTCCTCGACGGGATGTTCTCGATCTATCAACGGATCTTCGGACTGAAGTTCGAGCGCATCGAAGCGCCGTACAAATGGATCGGCGACCTCCAGCTTTGGGCGGTGAGCGATTCAAAAACGGGCGAGCCGCTCGGACTGTTTTATCTCGACCTGTTCCCGCGCGAAGGAAAGTTCAACCACTTCGCGATGTTCCAGGTCATCGACGGCAAGCGTATGAGCGACGGCTCGTATCAACGCCCGGTGATTTCGCTCGTGTGCAATTTCCCGCCGCCGACCGGCGACACGCCATCGCTGCTGCAACATGACGACGTGGTGACGATGTTCCACGAGTTCGGCCACGCGATGCACGGCTTGCTCACCCGCGCGAAATTCGGTCGCTTCTCCGGCACGAGTGTGCCCGGCGATTTCGTCGAAGCGCCGTCGCAGATGCTCGAAGCGTGGGTGTGGGACAAGAAGGTGCTCGACAGTTTCGCGGCGGACTACCGCGACCCGAGTAAAAAAATCCCGCCGGAAATCCTCGGCCAGATCAAGACCGCGAAGTACGCCATCTACGGAACTTTTTATCGGCGCCAGCTTTCGTTCGGCATCATGGACCTGATGTTGCACTCGCAGATTGACGCCGCGAACGTGAAGGACTCGATGGCCCTCGCGAACAAATCCCTGAGCGATACCTTCCTGCCCGTGCCGGACGGCAGTTATCTCGTGGCGCACCTCGGCCATTTCGTCGGCTACGACGCGGGCTATTACGGCTACGCGTGGGCCGACGCCATCGCGGCGGACATGGCCACGGTGTTCGAGAAAGCGCCGGACGGTTATCTGGATGTGAACGCCGGCCGCCGTCTGCGCGATGAAATCTACGCCGTCGGCAATGCGCGCGACGCGAACGAGTCCATCGAGAAATTCCTCGGTCGCAAACGCGCCATCGAGCCGTTCCTGAAAAAGATCGGTGTGAACTGAACGCTGTTCTCCAACGACGCCGCAAGGGCCCGAACTAGCAAAATCTTTTGCTTCCGCTCCGGCGGCTTTACCGCCATAACTTGCCGCATGAAAGCCGCTGTGCTCTACGGGAAGGAAGACGTCCGCGTCGAGCGGGTCGTGCGCCGTGAGTTGCAGCCGGGCGAAGTGCGCATCCGCATCGAAGCCGCGCTCACCTGCGGCACGGACCTGAAGGTTTTCAAACGCGGCTATCACGCGAAGATGATCGTCCCGCCGGCGGTGTTCGGACACGAACTGGCGGGCACGATTTCGGAGTTGGGCGCGGGCGTCTCGGGTTGGAAAATTGGTGAGCGCGTGGTCGTCGCCAACTCCGCGCCGTGCGGGGAATGTTTTTTTTGCCGCAACCGGCAGGAAAATCTTTGCGACGATCTGCTCTTCGTGAACGGGGCGTACGCCGAATCCATCGTCATCCCGGCGCGCGTCGTCCAAAAAAATCTACTGCGACTCAAACCGGAGACGGATTTCCGCGACGCCGCGCTCGTCGAGCCGCTCGCGTGCGTGGTGCAGGGCGTCGAGGACACGAAACTTGCGCGCGGGCAGCACGTGCTCGTCATCGGCGCCGGGCCGATCGGATTGATGTTTGTCGCGCTCGCGAAGGAACTCGGTTGCGACGTGACCGTGGCCGGACGGCACACGGCGCGGTTGCGCGCGGCGAAAAAACTGGGCGCGAGCAAGGTCATTGACGTTGGCGACGGGAAAAATCTCGCGGGCAAAATCCGCGACGCGACGAAGACGCGGTTTGACGCCGTGATCGAAGCCACCGGCCGGCCGGAAGTGTGGGAAGCCGCCGCGCAACTCGTCCGCAAGGGCGGCGCGGTGAATTTCTTTGGCGGCTGTCCGGCGGGCACAAGCATCACGCTGGACACGACGTTGATCCACTACTCGAACCTCACGTTGCTCGCGAGTTTTCATCACACGCCGCGCACCATCCGGCGCGCGCTGGAATTCATTGAGGCCGGGGTGATCCACTCGCGCGATTTTGTGGACGGCGAGTGCGCGTTGTCGGAACTGCCGGAATTGTTGAAGAGCATGACGGCGGGCAACCGTGCGGTGAAGACGTTCGTCCGCGTCCGCGAATGAACGGCCCTAAACCGGAACCATTCAGTTGAACCACGCACCCGATGAATGCGGAGGCGCGGAGAACACAGCGCGGCCAAGCCGCAACCGAAGGGACGGCCCGAAGGAACCGCAGAGACGCGATAGACGCCGAGGTTTTTGTTCGTCGGCCTTTCTCTGCGCCTATTGCGGCTCGGCGGTTGAATGGCTTGTCCAAAAATCTTCGCGGAACGCGGCGAAGTTGGGACATAGCAGTGCGGGGAATCGCAGAGTAAAGCTGGCTGCTGCTAAAGCACTGTCTGGTGAACAATTCGAAAACGAAAAATCTCTGCGTCTCTCCGCGTTCTCCGCGCCTCTGCGTTTGTTCCGTCCGGTTTCGGCTGAATGGATACGGCTAAAAACCGCTTGCCGCTCCCGCCGCGTGGAAACAAACTCGCGCCCGTGCACGTCCTCGTCCGAATTTTGCGCTCACGCCGGTTCATCGCCGGCTGTTGTGCGCTGTTGCTTTGCGGCTGCTCCACGTTCAATCGCGACTGGCAGCGCGCCGCCGCCCAGCCCGCGCCACCGGATTCCATCGCGGGCCGGTGGGAAGGCCGTTGGGTCAGCGAGGCCAACGGTCACAGCGGCGACCTGCGTTGCCTGATGACGCCGGCGACCAACGACGTTTACCACGCGCGGTTTCGCGCCACCTACGCGCGCGTGCTGAAATTCGGCTACACCGTGCCGCTCGCCGTGCAGCCGCATTTCGACGGCTGGGAATTCAACGGCGAGGCGAACCTCGGCAAGCTCGCGGGCGGCATTTATTACTACGAAGGCCGCGCATCGCTGACGAATTTCACCTCCACCTATCGCTCGAAATACGACCACGGCGTGTTCGAACTGGCGCGGCCAAAATGAATGATGATTCGTTCAAGGATTTCGTTCTCGACCAGTTGCGCGAACTGCGGGGGCTGGCAGGTCGCGCGATGTTCGGCGGCTGCGGGCTTTACGCCGGCGAGAAAATCTTCGGCATCATTTTCAAAGGCCGGCTCTATTTCAAAACCACCGAGACCACGCGCGAAGCATACGTTCAGCGAGGCATGAGACCGTTTCGCCCGAACGTGAAGCAGCGGCTCAACTCCTACTACGAAGTCCCGGCGGATGTCATCGAAGACGCGCGCCATCTGTCGGATTGGGCGCGCGAAGCCGTGACGCTCACCGGGAAATGAATTTATGAAAAAGACTCAACTGCTGTGGGGTGAACCTGGATTGAGAACCCGCCTGCGGTTTCCATCGCCGCGCCAGCGTCTTGGAGTGCGGCGGGTAAGGGGTGGGGGCACACGCCGCTTTCCCGGGCGTGGATTTTATTGCGGCTCCAGTACTGCCGACGCAAAAGCGGTGTCAGCCCCGTTCCCCGCCAGCCACCGCACTCCAAGACCTTGCGGCCAATCGTGCGGGTCAATCATGGCGACGTTGCTTCTGTTGCTCGCGCTGAGTCTGGTTCCCGTTCAAGCCCAGACTTCCGCGCCGCCTGCCACGCTCGCGGAACTTCAGCAACGGCTCACCGAGCATGTCACGAACCCGCGGTTCGGCGCCGGTTCGCTGGGCGTGAAAATCGTTTCGCTCGACACGGGCAAAACGCTTTTCGAGCACGACGCGGGAAAACTTTTCAGTCCGGCGTCCAATTCCAAGCTCTACACGATGGCGCTCGCGCTCGACAAACTCGGCGGCGATTACCGCATCAAGACTTCGCTTTACGCCGCCGCCAAACCGGACCGGCGCGGAGTTTTGAAGGGTGATCTCATCATCTATGGCCGCGGTGATCCGACGATCAACGCCCGCCTGAACGCCGGCGATATTTACCGGGCGCTCGAACCGCTCGTCGCCGCGCTTACGAACGCCGGCGTCAAACGCATCAGCGGCGATCTTGTGGGCGACGACAGTTTCATCCATGGGCCGCCTTACGGTTCGGGCTGGGCGTGGGACGACCTGGAGAATTATTACGGCGCGGAAATCTCGGCGCTCACGATCAACGACAACACGCTGCAACTTTCCGTGAAGCCCGGCGCGAGCAACGGCGCGCCCGCGCGCATCACGCTCGCGCCCGCGACGACCTACCTCGCCATCAGCAACCGCGTGTTGACCGTGGCCGGCGGCGGACGCCCGCAGATCAATGTTCACCGGCCCCTCGAGGCCAACGTGCTTTACGTCACCGGCCGGATGCCGATCGAGGAAAATGAATTCAAGGACGACGTGACGATGCACAATCCGACCGGCTTGTTCGTCGCGTTCTTCAAGGAAGCCCTCGCGCGCCACGGCGTCAAGGTGAGCGGCAAGACGCGCACCTGGAACTGGCTCGACCGGCAGGTGAAGGCGCGCGATATGTCGAAGCTCGTCGAGTTGGGGTTTGTTGAATCGCCGCCGATGCGTGACCTCGTGCGCGAAGTGCAGAAGCCGTCGCAAAACCTTTACACCGACCTCGTGCTCGCGCACATCGGCGCGCTGGAGCAGTTCCGCGAAGGGCACTGGTTTCAGACGACCGAAGACGTCGGCATCCGCGAACTGCGCGCGTTCGTCGCGAAGGCCGGCGTGAAACCGGGCGACGTGCAGTTCGAGGAAGGCTCGGGACTCTCGCGCAACAACCTCACGACGCCGAACGCCACCATCGCGCTGCTGCAATACATGAGCCGCCACGCCGAAGCCGACGCGTACCTGAACGCGCTGCCCATCGCGGGCGTGGACGGCACGTTGCGCAACCGGATGAAGAACACGCCGGCCGCCGGCAACGTGCGCGCGAAGACCGGGACCTTGCGCTGGGCGAACTCGCTTTCCGGCCATGTGAAGACGGCGGCGGGCGAGCGCTTGATTTTCAGCGTGATGCTCAACCGCTACGTCGCGCCGGACACCGAGCACAGCGGGCGGGCGGAGATTGATCAGATCGCAGTGATGCTGGCGGGGTTTGCGGGGCGGAGTGAGTGATGCTTTGGACGAATTGAAAAAGAGTTTTTACAATCCCATCTCGGACTGGGCATGGCTCTTCGCTTTGGTCTTGGGAGCTTTTTTGAAGGTGTCGTCCACCGCCAGATTTACCGGGCGTTCGATGCCTTTGCCGGCCATCAATTCCCGCACGGTGCGCAACTGAAGTCGCGGATATTTCAGGCCGTTGACTTTGTGCGTGTAGAATCCGGCGCTGGCGGCTTCGGTTTCCATCGGTGACGTGGCGCCCTGAAGGGAAATCAACACGCCGATGGCCGCTTTCTCGCGGTCGAGCACGCCGCGCAAATCGCGCACGTCCTTCACGCCGGTCTTGCCGCCTTTGACTTGAATGATGATTTGTTCTGGCTTGGCGGCTTTCGCGTCGTCGCGGAAAAGAATCTTGCCATCAATGCCGTGGTCCGCGCCTTTCTTTTGCTCGACGGGACGCGCGCCGACCAAGCCGAGCGCCCACCATTGGAATTGGTATTTGTCTTCGAGCGCGAGTTTGTCGGCTTCGTTGGGCGTAACCGGCTCGCCGACGGTCTTGATCTGGATATTGCTGCCGTAGGTGTCGCGCAGGCGGCTCTTGATGAGCGAGGTGGCGAGATGCGTGATGTCTATGCCGATCCATTCGCGGCTATTCTTCTCCGCGGCGTCAATCGTTGTGCCGCAGCCGCAGAACGGGTCGAGCACCAACCCGCCGGGATTGCTGCTGGCTTGGATGATGCGCTCCAGCAACGCGACGGGTTTTTGCGTCGGGTAGCCGAGGCGTTCTTTGGCTTGCGAATTGAGCGGAGGAATGTCTTCCCAAACATCGTCCAGTGGCCAGCCTTCTTGCTCATCCAGATAGCGCTTAACTCGCGGAACGGCTCCGGGACTCGGTTGGATGACAATCCCAGCTTTGTAAGCGGCCTCCATTCGTTCTTTTGTCCAACGCCAAACTTTTTTGTGCCCGAGAAACTCGTAAGTCAGGTTGGGGCGGTCCGGGTTTGGATTGTTGAGGTCTCCAAGCGTATAGCGTCTTCCATCCGGGTCCTTGTAGCTGTATTTCTTTTCCGTCTTCTCCTCAAGGTTAGTTAGGTCGTATGCTTTGAATGGACGATTCCAGACGAAGTCCTCACCTTTCGAGTAGAGTAAAAGAATGTCGTGATTGTTTGGCAAGCTACGGAAGGCAAGACCTTTTGCGGTTGTCCGTTTCCAGATTATTTCGTTTCGATAGTTATCTTTTCCCATGAGCGCATCACACAGCAGCTTGAGGTAATGCGAGGCGGTCGGGTCGCAGTGGAGGTAAAGCGAGCCGGTGGGTTTGAGGACGCGGCGTAGTTCGACGAGGCGCGAGGCCATCATGGTGAGGTAGGCCATCATGTCGTTGCCGCCGAGAAACTGGTAGAACGCCTGCATCACATCGGAAACTCGGCCGGGCTGTTCGGTGATGGCGTCGTAGGCTTTCTTCGTCTCGATGTCCCAATGCCAGGTGTCCTCGAAGGCGCGAATCTGGCTGGCGGCGTCGGTGCCGTCCTTCTCGTGGAAGAAGGCGTTATAGTTCTGTGCGGAGTTGAAGGGCGGGTCGAGATAGACGAGGTCAACGGACTCGTCCTTGAGATAACGGCGGAGGATGTCGAGGTTGTCGCCGTAGTAGAGCGTGCCCATGATGGAGGCTAGTACTCGACGAGTTGGATGGGCGGGCGTCCGCTGCGCGTGTTCCAGAGGTCAACGAATTCCCGCGAATCCGCCTCGGAGATGGGCCGGAAATCGGCGACGGGATTTCCCGCCACGAGCAGCCAGCCCCACGTATCCTGTGTGAAATAAATTTGATCGAATTGAATCCGGTGCCCGCCGTCCGCGCCGTCCTCTGCGAGGTCATGGGCCAGAAGCAAACCGGCATCGAGCCGCGAGGTCGGCGCGCAAACGAACCAGTGCTTGCCGCCGCCGGGGCGTTCGAGGCAAAGGGCGAGGCCGCTGGCGATGAGCTTGCGCAGTTGATCGTAGAAGCGCGGCTGGTTCGCCGCCGTTTCCTGCCGGCCACGTTCGTAAATCGCCTCGGGGAAAAATCCGATCATGGAAAAAATTCTAACCGCCGCCCCGCAAAACGCCAGTCCCGACTTGCACGATAAAATCGGTTTCTTGATTTTCCCCTTTGCTGGCGACGCCGATTGATTAGACTTCGCCCATGCCAGAGATTGCCAAATTTGTAAACAACGGTGCGGCGAGCATCACGCCGGCCGTCGCCGAGAAGACGTTGCGCCAGTTGCCGCAGTGGAAACTGGAATTCACCCAGATCCACGCGCCGCTGTTCCCGCATCTGGTGGATCAACTGGAGTTCCTCGCCAACGCCGTCGAGGACGCGGTCGAGGGCGCTTACAAGGAACTGCCGTACACGGCGGTCGCGCAGGCGGTCTTCGCGCTCATCTACGCGCACAAAAAAGGCGGCGTCATCCCCGACAGCGTGCTGAGTCTCGGTTACGCGGATGATTCGAGCGTGGTGCGCGCGGTGTTGATCCAGAACGAACGTGCCTTCGCCATCTACGCCGGCACGCAGGGCACGGACTGGCAACGGATCACGAGTCAGCCGTAGGCGAAGTTCCAAATTCCAAGCTCCAAGCTCCAGAGAAATTCCAAACCTCAAACTCCAAACACCAAGCATCGTTTCCCGCGATTCTTGGTGTTTGAAGTTTGGCGCTTCTCTGGATGTTGGTGCTTGGAGTTTGGAGCTTTTCTTTGCGGATGGACTCCGCTCGCCCGGTTTGGAAAACTCCCCGCATGATCACCGTCACCTACTACCTCGAAGTCGTTTCCTCGTGGTGTCATTGGGCCGAGCCGGCGTGGGCGGAGTTGAAGCGCCGTTACGCGGGCCGCGCGAAGTTCGGCTGGAAGATCGCGCAGATGCCGGAGTCCGCGTACCCGATTTCCAAGAGCCAGTGCGAATGGTTTTATCGCCGCAGCGGTTCGATCATGCGCGCGCCCTACCTGCTCAACTCGGATTGGTTCGATGCGGAGATGCGCCAGATGCTCGCGCCGAATCTCGTGACCGAAGCCGCGCGCGATTTTGGCGTGGATGATGATCGAGTGCGCCTCGCCATCGCGAACGCCGCAGTGCGCGGAGGAAAAAAAGTCGGGCGCTGGGACGTGGCGGCCACCGTGGCGGCGAAGGCTGCGAAGTTGAACAAAACGAAACTGCTTACGCGCGCGAAGTCAAAAGCCATCGCCGACCGCGTGAGAAAATCCTCGGCGGAATTCGACGCGCTTCAGGTGACGCAGCGCCCGACGTTCCTGCTGGAAAATTCCATCGGCGACCGGGCGGTGTTTTCCGGGGTGGTGCGAGTCGAGCCGCTCGCGGCGGCGATGGATGCGTTGCTGGAGGACGAGGCGGCGTACGTTTCGTGGAAGGCGCACTTCGGTGATCCGCCGGCTAAATAATTGTAGGAGCCGACGTGAGGAGGCTTCTAACTTGAATTGTAAATCAGAGACTCGTTACCTCGTCTCCTACAAAGCGAGAATGTGAACACGCAACTCGCCAACAAAGTCGTTCTCATCACCGGCGCGTCGGGCGGAATTGGTGCGGCCATCGCGCGGCAGTTTGCGGCGGAAGGCGCGAAGTTGGTGCTGCACGGCCATTCCAATCGCGCGGCGCTGGCAAAACTCCAGCGCGAACTTGGCCACGTTGAATCGCTCGCCGTCCGCGCTGATCTCACGCGGGAAGCCGAGGTCAAAAAACTTTTTGCGCAGGCCGTGAAACGTTTTGGCCGCGTGGACACGTTCATCGCGAACGCCGGCGCGTGGGAGGTGGCGGACGTTCCGTTGCACAAGAAATCTTTGCGCCAGTGGCGGTTCACGATGGACGGCGTGCTCACGTCCGCGTTTCTTTGCACGCGGGAGTTTTTCCGCGTGGTGGCGAAGCAGAAGCGCGGCAATGCGGTGCTCATCGGCTCGACGGCGGCAGTGTTCGGCGAGGCGGGCCACGCGGATTACGCGGCGGCGAAGGCCGCGATGGCGTTCGGCCTGACGCGCTCATTGAAGAACGAACTCGCGCGGCTCGCGCGGCACACGAAGAATTATTGCGGCGGCCGGATCAATTGCGTCTGCCCCGGCTGGACGGTCGTGCCGCGCAGCGAAGCCAAACTTGGCGACGCAAAAACGATCCGGAAAGTCACGGCGACGATGGCGTTGCCGAAGATCGCACGGCCCGACGACATCGCGAGCGCGGTGGTTTTTCTTTCATCCGATGCGTTGGCCGGCCACATCACGGGCCAGACGCTCGTCGTCGCCGGCGGGATGGAGGGGCGGACGCTTTGGCAGCCGGGGGAGATTGATCCGGGGCTGGCCTGAAGCACCGGCCAGAAAGTGCTTGCGCGCCGGGGGCGATTTGGTAGCAGTTGTCCCGTCTTACCAAACATAAACCAGTCAATTGAATGATATGAAAAACTCCCTTGTGAAGTACGCGGTCTGCGGGTTGCTCGCGCTGGCGGTGGCCGGCGCGCCCACGCAGATGTTCGGCCAGGAAAAGAAAAAGGACGCGCCCGCGCCCGAGAAGAAAGAACCCGCCGCCGGCGAGAAGAAGAAAGGTTCGCCGCCGATCCGCGGCAAGATCGGCGCGGTGGACAAGACGGCCAAGACCGTGACGATCGGACAGACGACGATCCAGATCACGTCCGAAACCAAGATACAGAAAGGCGGCAAAGAGGCCACGCTGGATGACGCCGCCGTCGGTGAAGACGCGATGGCGATGGTCAACAAGTCCGATGACGGGAAGGTCACGGCGCGCCGGTTGCAGATCGGACCGCGGCCGGAAGGTGAAGGCAAGAAGGGCGGAAAGAAAAAACAGAAAGAATAAAACTTTTCCGTCGGAACTATTTCAGGGCAGGCGCGAGCCTGCCCTTTTTGTTGAGGGCGATCAGCGCCGCCACCAGCTCGTCTTGGACATGGGCTTGGGTTGTTCCTGTTGAGCGGATTGCAGGCGAAGCAACTGGCCGCGCGCAACTTCCAGGGCCAGACAGAATTCGTCGTAGCTGAGGAAGCGATCCGCGGGATTCTTGGCCATGACCTTGACGAGCGCGTCGCTCGTCAACTGCGAGACTTCGGGCAGCACCAGGTTCGGCGGCGTCAGCGGCGTATGGACATGCGCGGCGACGAGTTCCTCGACGGTCGGCGCTTCAAACGGAACGTGCCCCGTCAGCGCGTGGTACAGCGTGCAGCCGAGGCTGTACATGTCGGACAAAAAAGTTTCCTTCTCGCGTTTGATCTTTTCCGGCGCGACATAATACGGCGTGCCTTCCGTGACCGTGGCCGATTCCGGCTCGGCTTCCACCGCCCGCGCCAGGCCGAAGTCCACGAGTTTCGGTTCGTTGTCGGTGTCGAAAAGAATGTTGCCCGGCTTGATGTCGCGATGCAAGAAGTTGTGTTTCAGCGCGAGATTCAGGGCGGAGGCGATCTTGTAGCCGATGTCGAGCACGTGCAATTCGTCCACGCGCGTCTGCTTCTCGATGCGGCCGTCGAGACTGCCGTGGTCGGCGAGTTCCATCACGAGGTACGCCTGTCCTTCGAATTCGTCGAAGGTGTAAATGTGGATGATGTTCGTGTGGTTGAGCCGGGCGCAGGCGCGGGCTTCGCGATAAAAAGCTTCCATCGCCGCGGGATCGTTCATCAATTCCTTCTTCACGAGCTTCACCGCGACCATGCGCTCGAGCACCGTGTCGAAGGCGCGATAGACCGTGCCGTTGCCGCCGGAGGCGATGACGCTGCGCAATTCAAATTGCCGCAGCGGCATGGGCATCATGAGCGGTTTGCCGCACTTGGTGCAGGGCGTGGTGGCGAGCGGCGGGAGGTCGCCGGAAATAAAAACCTTCGTGTCACACCAGCCGCAGGTGACCATCTTCAGCGATTTCTTGTCGCTCATTGCCAAGGAACTTAACACGTTGCAGCGGGGCGACAAGTTTGAACGCGCAAACTTTGCGCGGACGAAAACCGGCGACCGCGTAACCATTCCGGGCGCACCTCGTCTCAGAACCCATGAGCGCCGCGTTTGTCGCGACGCAAAGAAACCAAAACGAAAGAAACGACCGTTTATGAATGCAACCAGAATCAGTTTGATCATCGCGCTGGCGGCGGGGGCCTTGCTCGCTCTCAGTCCGGCCTTGCGCGCGGAAGACACCAAGGAATCGAAAGACGCGCCGAAGCGCGAAGGCCGCCCCGGCGGCAAGGGTGGCGAAGGCATGAAGGCGCCCCTCGACAAGATGACCGAAGACCTCAAGCTCACCGACGAACAAAAGAAAAAAGTCGAGGAGCTGTTCAAATCCCAGGGCGAGAAGCGCCGCGAAATGCAGAACGCCACGCCGGAAGAGCGCAAGGCCTTCCGCGACGAGATGGACAAGAAGTTCAAGGAGATCCTCACCAAGGACCAGTACGAGAAGTGGCAGAAGGATCGTCCGCAAGGCGGCCCAGGCGCCGGTGGCAAAGGCAAGAAACGCGGCCCGCCGCCCGGCGCGAAGTCGGAAAAGAACTGAACGCAGTTCAGTCTTTGATTGCGAAGGGACGGCGCGGAAGCGCCGTCCCTTTTCGTTTCCTGGCGGATGGATCGTGTTCCAAGGTCATTTCGCCTGCTGGCTTGAATTCGCGCCGCGACTCGGCTTCACTCAGCCGTCGCCACGCACGCACGCGCGCGGACCATCGGAATGAAAAAAACTGTTCTCGTCACCGGCTCGTCCGGTCTCATCGGCTCGGAAGTCGCCGTGCATTTTCACGAACGCGGCTTCGCCGTCCACGGCGTGGACAACAACCAGCGCGAAAACTTTTTCGGCCCGCAGGGAAACACGCGCTGGAATCAGCAACGGCTCGCGCAGGCGCTCAAGAATTTTTCCCATCACGAACTCGACATCCGCGACCGCGCCGGCGTGCTCCAGTTGGTCGAGACTTTGCGGCCGACGTGCATCGTCCACACCGCCGCGCAACCGTCGCACGATCTCGCCGCGAAGATTCCCTTCGACGATTTCGATGTGAACGCCGTCGGCACGCTGAATCTGCTCGAAGCCGCGCGCCGGCATTGTCCCGAGTCGCCGTTCGTCCACATGTCCACGAACAAGGTTTATGGCGACCTGCCGAACACGATTGCGTTGAAGGAACTCGACCAGCGCTGGGATTACGCCGACGCGAACTTCGCGCACGGAATTCCTGAGACCTTCTCGATTGATCAATCCAAGCACTCGCTCTTTGGCGCGTCGAAGGTCGCGGGCGACGTGATGGTTCAGGAATATGGCCGCTACTTCAACCTGCCGACGTGCTGTCTGCGCGGCGGCTGTCTCACCGGACCGAATCATTCCGGCGTGGAGCTGCACGGCTTCCTCAGCTACCTCGTGAAATGCAATCTCGAAGAGCGCGAATACAAAATCTTCGGTTACAAAGGCAAACAGGTCCGCGACAACATCCACTCGGCGGACGTGGCGGGCTTCATGTTCGAGTTTTTTCAAGCCCCGCGCTGCGGCGAGGTTTACAATCTCGGCGGCGGCAAGGACAACGCGTGCTCGATCCTCGAAGCCTTCGAGATGGCGCAGGCGTGCAGCGGGAAGAAACAGATTTCCACCTATCTCGACCAAGCTCGCAGCGGCGACCACATCTGTTATTACAGCGACCTGCGCAAAATGAAATCGCACTATCCGAATTGGAAGCTCACGCGCAGCCTGTCGCAAATTTTTGAGGAGATCGTCGCCTCGTGGCGCGAACGGATGACAAAATGAACTGAGCCATGCGAATTCTCATCACAGGGGTTTGCGGTTTCGTCGGCAGCACACTGGCGCGCGGTTTCCGCGAAGCGGCGGCGGATTGGGAAATCGTCGGCCTCGACAATTTCATCCGCGCCGGCAGTGAAACCAACCGCCTCGCGCTCCGCCAACTCGGCGTCATAGTCATCCACGGTGACATCCGCAGCCCGAGCGATCTCGAAGCCCTGCCGCCGTGCGAATGGATTCTCGACGCCGCCGCGAACCCGAGCGTGCTCGCCGGCGTGGACGGCAAAACCAGCAGCCGCCAGCTCGTCGAACACAATCTCGGCGGCACAATCAACCTGCTCGAACTCGCGAAGTCGTGGCGTGCCGGCATCACGATCCTCAGCACGAGCCGTGTTTATTCCGTGCGTGAGCTGGCGGCGATTCCGGTCGAGGCGCAGGGCGATAAATTTGTTCTGCGTTCCGATGCGCGCATCAACGGCTTCACAGCGGCAGGTGTCGCGGAAAATTTTTCCACGACGGCACCCATCTCCCTTTACGGCGCGACGAAGCTCGCCTCCGAGACACTCACGCTCGAATACGGCGCGGCGTTTGATCTGCCGGTGTTCATCAACCGCTGCGGCGTGCTCGCGGGCGCGGGTCAGTTCGGGAAAATTGATCAGGGGATTTTTTCCTACTGGATTCATTCGTACGCGCGCCGTCGCCCGCTGAAATACATCGGCTTCAACGGCACGGGCCATCAGGTCCGCGACTGCCTGCACGCGCGCGACCTGTTGCTGTTGCTCGCGGCGCAGATCAAAAATCCCCGCCGCGAGGTGCCGCGCATCTTGAACGTCAGCGGCGGCCTCGCGAACAGCGCGTCGCTCCGCGAACTCAGCGCGTGGTGCGCGAAACGATTTGGCGAACACGCCATCGCCGTCGAGAAAGCCACGCGCCCCTTCGACGTGCCGTGGCTCGTGCTCGATTCCACCGCCGTCGCGAAGGCGTGGAACTGGCAGCCGCAAACCTCGCTCGACGCCATCTGGTCCGAGATCGCCGACCATGCCGAAAAAAATCCCGGCTGGCTCGACGCGACCGTTGACGCCTGAGCGAAACCCCGCCCCAGCGCGGCCCCAGTCATAATCGTAATCTTAATCTTCTTCTTAATCCGTTCACGGGCGAGCCTGAGATTAAGATGAAGAGAAAGATTAAGATTAAGAACCGCGGAACAAACCCCCGCTTGACAGGCTTCGCGATTTCGCAAACGCTCGCCAGCGAACCAGCAAGACCACTGCATGAAAACACTTCTGAAAAAAATATTCCGCCCCAGCCCGCTCCTCACCGCCCTGGCGACCGCGACCCTGCTCGCGGCCTGCGCCACCACGCAACGCGAGGCGGGTTTCACCCGCCTGTTTGACGGCGAGTCGCTCAACGGCTGGCGGCTCGTCAACCCGCACGGCGGCGGTTACGGCGTGACCAACGGGGTCATTTATTGCGCGTTGGGCGGCGGCGGAAACCTTTACACCGAAAAGGAGTTCGGCGATTTCATCCTGCGCTTCGAATTCAAAATGGAAGACGGTTCGAACAACGGCATCGGCATCCGTTCGCCGCTCGCCGCCGACGCCGCCTACGCCGGAATGGAGATTCAGATTCTGGAGGAGGGCGCGGCGTTGCGCGGCAAGTGGGGCAAGCTGCGCGAGGAGCAGTATCACGGCTCGGTCTATGATTGCATCGCGGCGAAGAAGGGCGCGCTCAAACCGCCGGGCCAGTGGAACAACGAGGAGATCACCGCGCGCGGGCGGCAAATCACCGTCATCGTCAACGGCAAAAAAATCCTCGACGCCAGCCTCAACAGCGTCACCGATCCCGCGAAGCTGATGAAACATCCCGGCCTGTTTCGCGACCGCGGGCACATCGGACTGCTCGGCCACAACGATTACATCGAGTTCCGCAATATCCGCGTCAAGGAACTGCCGGTTGTGGAAAAGGACAACACGCCGCCCGCCGGTTTCACCGCGCTGTTCAACGGAAAAAATCTGGACGGCTGGAAAGGTTTGCTGAAATCGCCGCTGGACAACCCGATCAATCGCGCCGCCCTCACGGCCGAGCAGCGCGCCGCGGCGCACCAGGCAGCCGACGAGAGCATGTGCGCGCATTGGAAAGTCGAAGACGGCGTGTTCGTGTTCGACGGCAAGGGCCTGAGCCTTTGCACGGCGCGGGACTACGCGAATTTTGAGATGCTCGTGGACTGGAAGCTTCCGCCGCGCGGTGACAGCGGCATTTATCTGCGCGGTTCACCGCAGGTGCAGATTTGGGATCCCTTCACGCTGCCGAGCAAATACGGCAGTGAAGTCGGCTCCGGCGCCTTCTACAACAACAAGACCAACGCCAGCAAACCACTCAAGGTCGCGGACCGCCCCATCGGCGAGTGGAATCGTTTTCGCATCATCATGACCGGCCCGCGCGCGCACGTTTATCTCAACGGCGACCTCGTCACCCGCGACACGGTGCTGGAAAATTATTGGGATCGCACCCAGCCGATTTTCCCGAGCGGCCAGATCGAACTGCAAAATCACGGCGACGCGCTCTGGTTCAAGAATATTTACATCCGCGAACTTCCGTGACGTAGGTCCATGACGAATTATTCCCGCCGGGATTTTCTTCGTCGGGCCGCCGCCGCCGCGATGGCCGCGCCATTCATCACCTGCAACCTGATCGCCGCGCCGCCCTCGCAGACGATTTATCACGCCTCCATCGGCGCGAGCCGGCAGGCCGGGCGCGATCTGGACAACCTGGGAAGAATGTCCGGCGTCAAGCTCGTCGCCCTCGCCGACGTGGACAGTGCAAAGTCCGCGCCATGGAAGGAAAAATATCCCGCCGCGCGGATTTACTCGGACTGGCGTGAGTTGCTGGCGAAGGAGAAACATCTGGACTCGCTGAATGTTTCCACACCCGATCACATGCACGCCGCCATCGCCATGTCCGCGATGCGCCTCGGCAAACATGTTTACGTCCAGAAGCCGCTCGCCCACGACATTTACGAAGTGCGCCAGCTCACGCGCTACGCGCACGGCAAAAAACTCGTCACGCAGATGGGTATTCAAATCCAGTCCGGCTCGGAATATCGCCAGGCCGTGCAACTCGTGCGCGACGGCACCATCGGCAAAGTGAAAGAGGTTTACTCCTGGTGCGCGAAAAGTTGGGGTAACGCAAATCCGCAGCCCGACCGGCAGGACGCGCCGCCCGCGGGATTCAATTGGGATTTGTGGACCGGCACCGCCGCCGCGCGCCCGTTCATCGGCGATGGCTATTACCATCCGCAGGCCTGGCGCTCGAAGCTCGATTTCGGGACCGGCTCGTTCGGCGACATGGGTTGCCACATTTTCGATCCGGTGTTCGGTTCGCTCGACCTCACCGCTCCCATCTCCGTCCGCTCGGAAGGGCCCGCGCCCAACGCGGGGCATTGGGCGCCCAACTCCATCGTCCACTACGTCTTCCCCGGCACGGCCTTCACCGCGGAAAAAACTTTCAACCTGTCCTGGTACGACGGCGTCGAACGGCCGCCGAAGGAAATCCTCGCGCTCGCCCCGACTGAATATTTTCCCAACGTCGGCTCAATCTTCATCGGCACGAAGGGCGTGATGTTGTTACCGCACATCGCCCGGCCCCGATTGTATCCGGCAAAAGATTTTGCGGACTTCCAGCTCCCGAAAGTTGAGGACGGCAATCATTACCGGCAATTCGCCCAGGCGATCCGCGAGCAAGGCACGACCGGCGCGCGGTTCGACTACGCCGGGCCGCTCACCGAGGCCGTGCTGCTCGGCGGCGTGGCGTCGCGCTTTCCGAAAACAACGCTGCTCTGGGATTCGCGGGCGATGACATTCAAAAACGAAAAGTCGGCGAACGCCTTCCTGCGCCGCGGCTATCGCGCGGGCTGGCACGTCCGGGGACTCTCATGAACCGCCGCCAATTCATCCAACGCTCAGCGCTCGGCGCGGCGGGAATTTATCTCACAGGCTGCGCGAGCACGCCACGCAAGATTTCCGACAACGAAAAGCTCAACCTCGGCATCATTGGGGTCGCGAACCAGGGCGCATACGACATGGGGAACGTCGCCGGTGAAAACATCGTGGCGCTGTGCGATGTGGACGACACTTTTCTGGCGAAGGCGAAGAGTAAATTTCCCGCCGCAAAAACTTTCAACGATTTCCGGCGACTGCTCGACGAGCGGGACATTGACGCCGTCGTCATCGCCACGCCCGACCACACGCACGCCGTCATCACGGCGGCGGCCTTGCGCAGCGGTCGCCATGTTTATTGCGAGAAGCCGCTCACGCGCACGATTTCCGAATGCCGGTTTGTGACGGAACTCGCGCGCCGGCAAAAACTCATCACGCAAATCGGCACCCAGATTCATTCCGGCGAGAATTACCACCAAGTTGTCGCCGCGATCCAGCAGGGTGCCATCGGCGCTGTGAACGAAGTCCACGTCTGGGTTAACGCAACTTACGGTGGCAGGGATTTACCGAAGGCCACGCCGCCCGTGCCGGCGAATTTGCACTACGACCTCTGGCTCGGGCCGGTAGCGCCGCGGCCGTACAGTCCCGAGTTCGTGCCGCGATCGTGGCGCGATTGGTGGGCTTTTGGCGGCGGCGCGCTGGCGGATTTCGGGTGTCACTTCATGGATTTGCCGCACTGGGCGCTGGGCTTGAGCACGCCGTTGAGCGCGGAAGTGGTTGAAGGTCCGGCGCGGCATCCCGATTCAACTCCGCCGTGGCTCATCGTGCGCTACGAATATCCCGCTTCACTCGTCGCGCGGGAGGCGCAGCGAAAAAACCATCTGCCGCCGCTCAAACTTACTTGGTATCACGGCGGCAAGAAACCGGCGCTCTTGCCGCCGGCCATCGCGGCGAAGTGGGATAGCGGTGTTTTGTTTCTCGGCGAGAAGGGAATGTTGTTGGCGGATTACACGCGCCAGCTCGTGATGCGCGACGCGGCGTTCGCGGATTACGCCGCCCCAACCGGCACCGATAGCGATTACACGCAGCACCACCGCGACTGGCTTCACGCGGTCAAGACCGGCGGGTGCGCCGCCAGCGACTTCGCCTACTCCGGCCCGCTGACCGAGGCTGCGCTGCTCGGCAATGTGGCGTTCCGCGCCGGATGCAAGATCGAGTGGGACGCAAAAAATCTGCGCGCGAAGAATTGCCGGGCGGCGGACGAGTTCATCCATCACCGCTATCGCGCCGGCTGGAAACTTTGACGCGGGGGCCGAATCTTGTTACGCTCCGCACCTCGTGGGCGTCCGTAGCTCAATTGGATAGAGCTTCTGACTTCGGATCAGACGGTTGCAGGTTCAAGTCCTGCCGGACGCACCATTCATTATATCCAATGTTTACAAGGTATTTATTCGCATTTGCTTTCCAAATATTGAAGCAAAAATAATTTCACTGAGCCACTTCTGAGCCACTCTTAGGGTTCTCGACCGTGTTTCAACCCCGGCTCTTGGCTGGTCGCAATGATGACTTCTCCGCATCGGGCGGTTACAGAATCAACACGGCGCGGAGCAAGGTCCGAGCCTCGTGAAGTCCGGCAGGCTTGGGCAAATTTCGGCGGCTGCTTCATCAGTGGCGGAAGCCGCCCGTGAACAGCGAAGCAGACAACGACGACTTGGACAGCCGCGAACGTGTCCACTTGGAGTGGATGTTCGAGAACCAACCGGAGTTCGTCCGGGAACTTCACGCGGAGGGCAAGCTCCGCGCACATTTAGACAAGAAGAATCAGCAGGCTTTCTGCCCGGAGTAGAAGCCGCGTTTTCCGAACGTCTGGACGGATTTTGCGAGGCGGCGGGCGAGGCGACCGGGGGGCGGGGGGGGGGTGAGAGTTTGGGGGTGGGCTGACTCAACCTGATGGGTTCGTTGAGCGCAAAATTTTTGGTAAAAGGCCCCTTGACGCTCAGTGTTTGATGAGTGAAACGCTGCTGTCTCTGCTCACACGCGCAATGAATGGCGGCGCTGTATTCTCACAGAGCTTCTTCATTGCTGGCATGGCTTTGACAAAAATCTGGCCGACTTCGGTGCCGCTCAAATCGCCTTTTGCGGTGAGAATGAACGCACGGACTTTGGCCGCGAGCAACGCCCGAACCTCGACCTCGCGATAGCGTATGTGCTTGTCTTTGGTGAGCACAACCCATCCACGTCTGCCAACGTCAGTGAGCCACACTTCATCTTTTGCATCTTGAGGGAAAAAATCGTCGTGAACCCGGACTTCTTCGCCGGCAGCGCGAAGCGCATCCGGTATCACTTTCCGGCCCAAGGAACGGTCCACGAAAAAGACCAACCGCTCAGGCGGCGAGGGCAAGCTCGCATCGGACGGCTTCTTCGACGTGTCCGCGTTCGCAGCCATAGTCATGGGCCAATTCGTCAATGGATTCACCCGCCTTGTAACGCTCCGCAACGATAGTCGTGGCGATGCCAGTACCGATGATTGTCGGACGGCCAAAGGAAACCGAGGGATCAATGACGATAAATTTCGGCTCGTCAGGCAGACGTTTGCGAGTGAAGGGATAAAGTCGCGCTGCCAAACCGTGTACGTCGTGCTCCAAGCGGCGCAAGTGGGCTGCGAGCATTTCCTTCATGGCCAACTGGCCAGCCTCGGACACGGCAATCAATTCACCGAACCGTGCGACGAACAGCGCGGCACCGTCGGTCTGAAATTTATGGTCCGCCAGCGGGTGCCGCGAATCGCACAGCCGTTTCACATAGTCCAAAGCGGTGCGAACCTTCGGCAGAGGGATGTTGTGTTCCCGTCGAATCGCGTCCAAGACGTGCGCTTCGACCAGGTTGACGAATGAAAGCGAAAGAAGTTTCGGATCCGGTAGTTCCAACAAGGGTTTGAAAAAACGCCGCCCATTTTCCGTGGGATAGTACCGACCACACACCCATGAGCGCAGCGTAGCGATGGGGATGCGCAGGTAATGCGCTGCTTCCGCCAGACCGTAGGCGGGCAGTTCACGCGGATTGCCGCGCTCATACTGACGGGTTTCTGATCTGGCCGGCATATCAGTTTTGGAACGATTCGAGTCGAACGTAGCGCTGCGGTCAGCATCATTCCGGGGCGGGCTAATTGCAAGCGCGGAAACCTTTGTCATCTTGACGCTTTATCCCTGCCGAATGATTTGCGACACTGCGCCGGGAAATGCCACACGACATCATTGACAACCGTGAGTCGTACCTCGCCGATGCGGTTCGGCCACTGCTGAATCAGTCGGTGCGGGGCCATTTCGCTGTGGGGTATTTCTTCCTGAGCGGGTTCAAAGCAATCGCCAAGGAACTCGAAAAGGTTCAGGAATTACGCCTGCTCATCGGCAACACGTCCGACCGGGCGACGGTCGAGCAACTCGCGGAAGGCCACGCCTCGCGCGAAGCGATTCTTGCCAAGCAGCGCGAGGGCGAATTCCTGAACGCCCAACAACGTGCAAAGCTGGTAGCAGAAGGCGAACGCAAAGTCCGCGAACGGTTGGAACGCCTCGACCAGACGGATGAAGACCAAGCCCTCGTCGAACAACTGGTGCGGCTGATTTCGGAAGACCGTTTGAAGGTCAAGGTTTACACCCGAAACCGCCTGCACGCCAAAGCCTACATCTTCGATTACCCGACCGACCGTTTCGAGAAGGGCATCGCCATCGTTGGCAGTTCCAACCTCTCCCTGGCCGGGTTGCAGGACAACACCGAACTGAATGTCGTAGTCAACGGCAACGGCAACCACGAGCAGTTGCAAAAATGGTTCAATCGGCTTTGGGACGAAGCTGAACCGTTCGCCGCTGAGTTGATGACCGAGATGAAGTCTTCTTGGGCATTGGACGATTCGGTCACGCCGTATGAACTCTACCTGAAAGTTCTCTACCATCTGACGAAAGACCGGCTGGAAGAACCGGACGTGCCGATGCCCGCCGACTTCCCGCCGCTCGCAGACTTCCAGTGGGCAGCGGTCAAGAGCGGCATCCGCATCCTCAAACTCCGGCACGGAGTATTCATCAGCGACGTGGTGGGCTTGGGAAAATCCTTCATCGCCGCTGCGCTGCTGAAATGGCTCAAAGTCCGGGAACGTCAACGGGCGCTCATCATCTGCCCGACGCCGTTGGTAAAAATGTGGCGCGACCGTTTCGTTGACCGCTACGATCTCGGCGCCGAAGTTTTGAGCTTGGGCATGTTGAGCCAGCCGAATTTCGCTTTTGAGGAAGAACGCTTTCAGAACAAGCAAATTGTCCTGCTCGACGAATCGCACAACCTCCGGCACAGCGATTCACTTCGCTACGACCGGCTGCACCAATTTCTTCACGGCCTGGGCCTGCCGGTGATTCTGCTGACGGCGACGCCGCGCAACAGCCGCGCCCGTGACATCCTCAACCAAATCCGGCTCTTCAATGCCGATGACAAGATTGACCTCGGTATCGAGCCGCGCTCCCTCACCAAATACTTCAAGCTGATTGAAAACGACGAGCGCCCGCTTCCACCGTTGTTGCAACACTTCCTCATTCGCCGCACGCGCAAGCACATCCGCGAGCACTGGCCCGACGCCAAAGTGGATGGCCGGCCAGTCCGTTTCCCGAATCGTGTTCTCAAAACGATTGATTACAGCATCGAGAAAACCTACGGCGGATTTTACAAGCGGCTGCGCGACCTGATTGAGCCGCCAGACCCGAAGAAAAAGAAAACCATCGGCATGACGTATGGCCGTTACGGTCTTCATCTCTACGTTGTGCCGGCAAAGCAGAATGTCGCCCCCTACAACGATTTGGTGCGCGCTGGCCAACGGCTTCACGGCCTCATGCGTACCCTCCTGTTCAAGCGGCTCGAATCAAGCGTGGTTGCCTTCCGCGAAACCGTCACCCGCCTCATTGAGCGCCACAAAATCTTTCTGAACGGTTTGGACGACGGCGTAATTATCGCGGGCGAGAAAGTTGAAGACTTGCTCAAAGGCATTGAAGAAGGCGACGCGGAAAACGCCGACTTGCGCGCCCTGTTGGAGAAACTTGCGGCGAAATACGACCCGAATGATTTTCGATTGGCCGACCTGCGCCGTGACGTGGAATCCGATTTGGCGACCTTGCAGGAAATGGCCAAGCACGTTGCACCGATCACTCCCGACAAGGACGCCAAGCTGCAACGGCTGCTCAAGTGGCTGGACGACGAACCGCTGCTGCGCACTCACAAGCTGCTCATCTTCACCCAATACATTGACACGGCCCAATACATCACCGGCCAGTTGCGCGAGGCGAAGGTTCGCCCGCCTGAAACCATCGAACACGCGGACAGCACGCGCGACGATCTCCAAACGCTCGTTGCCCGGTTCGCGCCGATAGCGAACGAGGCCAAAGTGCCGGTCAAGAACCCGATTCACCTGCTGGTTTCGACCGATGTTTTGAGCGAAGGCTTGAACCTCCAAGACGCCGCGCTCATCCTGAACTACGATTTGCACTTCAACCCGGTGCGGCTCATTCAACGATTCGGGCGCATTGACCGCATCAACTCACCGCACACGGAAATTTACGCCTACAATTTCCTGCCAGAACTCGAACTGGAACGCCACTTGGGAATTCAAACCATCCTGCGCGGACGGATTCAGGACATTCACCAGACCATCGGCGAAGACTCGGCCATTCTCGAACCCGACGAGCAACTGAACGCCGACGCCATGTATGCCATCTACGAAGGCGACGGGAAGAAACTGGAA
>SIBJ01000144.1 GCA_009695195.1 Pedosphaera sp. | reverse complement strand
CATCCGGCGCGGCGTGGCGTTGAATTGAGCGGGGAAATTCTAAAACATCGAACAACCAACACCCAATGACGGGTGCGACTGCGGGTTTCGGATTTCGATGTTGGGTGTTGGATGTTCGATATTCCCCGCCGAAAATCTCTCTTTGCGCCTTTGGCGTTAACCCAAATTTCAAAATGGAAAGGACGCGAGGTGAAATCCGAGGCGCAGGAGCGTGGTATTTATGCCGCTTCACTGTGCGAATGGTTTTGGACGCTCTGGAACCACAGAAGGCATGAGCATCGAAGCGGCATAAATGCCGCGCTCCTGGCGCGCCCCGTAATTCGACTTCGGAGTTCGGGATTAAACTTCCTCAGCGCTCGACGGTGAAGGTGATGTCGAACGGCTGGTTACGAATCCATTTGCCCTCGGCATCCTGTTTCGCCTCCGGGCCACCGTCGTCTTTCAAATCCGTGCCGATGCACTAAACGACGTAGCCCTTTTCCAGCCGTTTGAAGCGGAGCGGCTGGCCGTCGAACGGATCGGTGGGAACGGACTTCAAATAGGCCGGAACCAGCGCGGCGAGGGAACCGGGCAGTTGATTCTGGTGGGCGAGCCGGAAGCGTTCGACAGCCAAGGCCGTTTCCGCCACGCGCAAACGGGCGCTGTCATTTGCAGTGGATCTGATAAGTTCTGTCCCGTGCTGAAAAAAACTGGCGAATGCGACAGTTTTATCCATGCGTGTTCTGAGCATTTGGGCATCGTTCAGATCGCGCAGGGGTAATCTTTCTGATTTTGGCCTGCCGCCGACCACGAAGTTCGTTTCCAGGGAGGCGAGGTAAAGAAGAAGCTCACGTCCCGACCATCCTGATCATCGAAGCAGAGACAATAGGTCTCGGGAAGCAGCCTGACCCTCCGTCTCGTTTTCGCTAACAGTGGCTGTGCCCTGGACATTTTCGATAAAATCGACGGGCTCGCCAATCATGGCGCGGGACAAAGTGTCCGTTTCATCCGACTCACGCAGCGAGGTGCCGAGCGCAGCCAATTGTGGGTCGGTGAAGTTGACCTGGTTGACACATCGTTCGAGGCCATCCTAGGCGCAGAAGTTGGCGCGAATGCGCACAATTTGAGAAATCACGTTCGGCTCGTATTTCAATGTTCGGGCCAGAGCCAGTCCGGCTTGAACAGACTCGGCAGCGGCGGCGGGATTGCTGGATTCTGTGTGGAGCACTGCTTCCTTTCGCAGCATTCTGGCGCAAACTGTTATCCTGCTGATTTGTTTCCAATCGGTATATGGGCCTTGAGTGAAGTCAACTGGGTAGCGGCTTTTCAAGCGGGTTCCAAACTGGTGCAGCAAAGCGAGCGCGGCGCGGTTGGCTTCGACCTGCTGTGAAAAGCGCTTCTTCAATGAAAGGGGCAGCGAGGTCGAACGAGGCACCAATCGCAATTGAATTCTATCTTCATCATCTTGTCTGGCTTCACCCAGCTTCAACTGCTCAAAGGCCTGCATGACGAGCAGCGCGGCATTTTCGTTTTCAGGAACGGCTTTGTAATACACATCGAGTTCGGCGGAACTGATCCGATAGCCGGCGGCTTTAAGAGCGGCGAGTCGTTTGCTGATTTGCACCGACAGATTGATTCGCCAGATGAGAAACGTCACGACGAGCAGACCGAGCAAGTAGAGCGGGATGGAAACGTAGCGCGGCATCCGGCGGCGGCGGCGACAACCGGGGACGTGGAAAAGCCGGGCAGAGAGGAGGGAGGTTTCCAATTCGTCGCGCCGTCGGGCCGGGCGAGATCGCCGGGCCGAAGTTTGCCTTCGGCCAGAAGCGTGCGGGCTTCTTCGAAGGAGTAGGGGCCGTATTGCTGGCCGTCACGGTGGATGAGCAGGTTCATTTGGGTGTAGCGCGCAGTTTCGGAAGTCCGGTGCGAAAAGTAAAGTCTGGCTCCGTGAGCCGACAGCCAACGGAACGCCGACTGAAGTCGGCGTTCCGATACGCTCGCAAGTTCAATGCCGGGAGCCTCAAGATGCGCCCACAGCCAACTGCCAACGCCATGGAAAGACTTGACCGCTCCCGGCGCGCACCTAGCATCGCGCCGGTTCAAAAATTCATGAATGCAATTTTAGCGCTCGAAGATGGCTCGGTGTTTCGCGGCACCGGTTTCGGCGCGCCGGCCACGGCGTGCGGCGAGGTCTGTTTCAACACCTCGATGACCGGCTATCAGGAAATTCTCACCGACCCTTCCTACAAGGGTCAGATCGTGACGATGACCTATCCGCTCATCGGCAATTACGGCGTGAACTCCCAGGACGTGGAATCGTGGTGCCCGCACGTCTCCGGCTTCGTCGTGCGCGAGCTCTCGCCGGTGGTCAGCAACTGGCGCGCGGAACAGTCCCTCGCGGATTACCTCGCGCAGCACGGCATCCCCGGCCTTCAGGGCATTGACACGCGCGCGCTCACCAAGAAACTGCGCGTGCGCGGCGCGCTCAAGGGTTTCATCGCCTCCAGCGTTGAGAAAATTTCCGACGCCGAGGCGGTCGAGCGCGCGCGAAGCTGGACCGGGCTGGTCGGTGTGGATTACGTGAAGGAAGTCACGCACAAGGAGCCGTTTCTTTGGGACGCGAAGGACGAGCAGAGCGCGAGCTTCAATCTGGTGAAGGCCGCGGCCGTGGCCGACGCGCGCAACGTGCGCGATCCGCTCCCGCCGGCGGACCTCCCGATTGTCGCCTACGATTTCGGGATGAAATACAACATCCTGCGCCGGCTGCGGCAGCACGGGTTCAAGGTGCAGGTGGTGCCCGCGACCACGACGGCCGCCGAGGCGCTGAAGTACCAGCCTGCCGGGATTTTTCTCTCCAATGGCCCCGGTGATCCGGCCGCGCTTGGATACGCGGTGCGCGCCGTCTCCGATCTGGTGGCCAGCGGGCTGCCGATTTTTGGCATCTGCCTCGGCCACCAGATTCTCGGCCAGGCGTTTGGCGGGAAGACGTTCAAATTGAAATTTGGCCATCGCGGCGGCAACCAGCCGGTGAAGGATCTGGAGAGCGGCCAGGTGGAGATCACTTCGCAAAACCACGGGTTCGCCGTTGATCCGAAATCGCTACCCTCCGACGTGAGCGTGAACCGGATCAACCTGAACGATCAGACCGTCGAGGGGATGCGCCACAAGAAAAAGCCGATCTACTGCGTGCAATACCACCCGGAGGCCTCGCCCGGCCCGCACGATTCGAATCCGCTGTTTGCCGAGTTCCGCGCGCTGATCGAAAAGAGTTAGCCGCACCCACGGGGTGACGAAACTTGTGTTTGTTTCGCCTGGAGGAAGCGGTTAAATTTTTCCACTGATGAAATTCCGCCCGATTCAGTTTGTGCTCGTTGTCCTCCTCGCCGCCGCCAGTGCGGCTCCGGGGAAAATCACGCCGCAGCAGGCCGCCCAGCTGCCGCCGCCCGCCACCGGAAAAGTCCAGTTCACGCGCGACATCAAGCCGATCTTCGAGGCGAGCTGCATCAAATGTCACGGGCGCGGCAAGGACCGGGGCGGTTTCAGCCTGGAGACGCGCGAGGCCTTTCTCAAAGGCGGCGACTCCGGCGTGGCGGCATCCGCCGGCCAGAGCGCCGAGAGTCACCTCATCGAACTCGTCGCGGGTTTTGATCCTGAAAAGATCATGCCGGAGAAGGGCACGAAGCTGACGCCGAAACAAATCGGCCTGCTGCGCGCTTGGATCGACCAGGGGCTGCCGTGGGACGAGGGCGTGAACTTCGCCAAGCCGCCGCCGAACAATCTCACGCCGCGCCAGCCGAAACTTCCCGCCGCCACGGCCGGCCTGGAGAATCCCATCGACCGTCTGCTGCAGCCCTATTTCGTCGTGCATAAAGTAAAACCGGCCCCACCCATTGATGATCGCGCCTTTGCCCGCCGCGTTTACCTGGACGTGATCGGCGTATTGCCTTCGCCGGAGGAACTCGCCGCCTTTCTGTCTGACAAAGGCGGCGACCGGCGCGAGCGGCTCGTGAAAAGACTGCTCGCGGACAATCCGCGTTACGCCACGCACTGGCTCTCGTTTTGGAACGACCTCCTGCGAAATGATTATCGCGGCGCGGGCTACATCGACGGTGGGCGCGCACAAATCTCGATCTGGCTTTACTCGGCGCTCGCCAAAAACATGCCTTACGATCAGTTCGTTGCGCAGTTGATCAATCCCAACGGGGAAACTGCCGGCTTCACCAAGGGCATTGTCTGGCGCGGGACGGTCAACGCCAGCCAGACGCCGCCGATCCAGGCCGCGCAAAACATTTCGCAGGTCTTCATGGGCGTGAACCTCAAGTGCGCGAGCTGCCACGACAGTTTCATCAACGACTGGACGCTCGCCGACGCCTACGGACTGGCCAGCGTTTATTCGAACGACGTGCTGGAGATGTACCAGTGTGACAAGCCGACGGGGAAAAAGGTGGGTGTGAAATTCATCTTCCCGCAACTCGGCGAGATCAACGCCGGTCCCAAGGCCGAGCGAACCAAGCGGCTCGCCGAAATCATCACCAGTCCGCAGAACGGACGGCTGACCCGCACCATCGCCAACCGGATCTGGGCGAGATTCCTTGGTCGCGGCCTGGTCGATCCGGTGGACGAGATGGATTCGGCGTCATGGAACAGTGACGTGCTGGACTGGCTGGCCGAGGATCTGGCCGCGAACGGCCACGATCTCAAGCGAACGATGCAGTGGATTTTGACTTCACGCGCCTATCAGATGCCGGCCATCAGCATGGACGAGCAGAAGCACCCGGATTTTGTCTTTACCGGGCCGACGGTGCGCCGCATGTCCGCCGAACAGTTTCGCGACGCGCTCGGCGCGCTCACCGGCGTGTGGCCTGGCGCACCGGCGGCCGCGTTCGATCTCACCGCGGGCGTGGTGGTCGATCCCAAGGATGACAAACTGATGCCGAAATCGGCGCAGTGGATTTGGGCGACGCCGAAAGCCAACGAGTTGGCGCTGGCGCAGACGGTTTACTTCCGCAAGACGGTGACGCTGGACGCGATCCCGGCCACCGCCTTCGCGACCTTCGCGGCGGACAACACCGCGCGGCTGCTCGTCAACGGCAAGGAAGTGGCGAAGGCGACGGACTGGACCAAGCCGAAAGTCGCCGACCTGCGCCCGCATTTGCAGAAGGGTGCAAATGTTTTCGCCATCGCCGCCGTGAATCACACCAAGGCGAACAAGCCGCCGCCCGCCAATGTCCCGCCCAAGGAAGCCGATGCCAATTCCGGCGGATTGATCTTCTACGCGCAACTGCGCGACGGCGCACGCGCGCTGGATTTCGTGTCGGACGGATCCTGGCAGAGCCGCACGAACGACGAGAAGGGCTGGGAGACGGCCGCCTTCACCAACGCCGCCGCGTGGCCGCCCGCCGTGGCGCTGGGTGATCTCACACTTCAGCCGTGGGCTGCGCAGGATTTTGCGGGAAAATTTAAGGGTGCGCTCGCCATGGGACTGTCGCACGAACCTACCCGCGCCAGTCTCGTCGCCGCCGATCCACTGGCGCTGGCCTTGGGCCGGCCGCCACGCGAGCAGGTTTCGACCACGCGACCTTCCGCTGCGACGACCTTGCAGGCGCTGGAGCTAACGAATGGTGACACGCTGGCGAAGCTGTTGAAACGCGGTGCGGAGAACAAGGCGGTGGCCGGCACGACCGCGCGCGATCTCGTGACGCAACTGTTCCGGCAGGCGCTCGGCCGCCCGCCGACCGCCGTGGAATTGAAACTTTCGCAGGACCTGGTCGGCGAGCCGGTGCAGAAAGAAGGCGTGGAAGATTTGCTCTGGTCGCTGGCGATGCTGCCGGAGTTTCAGTTGATTTATTGAACTCATTCTTATGAAAAAAAACTTGCACTGGAACCGCCGGGACTTTCTAAAAACCGCCAGTTTCGCCACGCTCGGCGCGCTCGCCGCCGGGGCGCCCCGTCCGGTCTTCAGCGCGGAACCGGAAAAGATCAAGGCGACCGCCGATACAGTCATCATCCTCTGGATGGGGGGCGGCATGGCGTCCACCGAGACGTTTGATCCGAAACATTTCACGCCCTTCACCAAGGGCATGGCCTCAAGCGAGGTGTTGAGCACGTTTCCAGCGATCGACACCAAGGTGGACCGGATCAAGATTTCCCAGGGCCTGGAAAAGATCGCGGCAGTGATGGATCGCGGCGCGCTCATCCGCACCTACACGGCGGGCGATCTCGGTTTTATTCTGCATTCGCGGCACCAGTTCCAGTGGCACACCGGTTATGCGCCGCCGCAAACGGTGGCCGCGCCGCACATTGGGGCGGTCATCGCCCGCACGCTCGGCCCGCGCAATCCGGCGGTGCCGGCGTTCATCGACATCGGGCAGCGCTTCGATGTGGGCGAGGGCGAGGAGTTGAAGGCCTTTCACACGGCGGGTTTTCTCGGCAGCGAACACGGGCCGTTCATTGTCAGCAACCCGCAGCAGGCCGTGGCTAGCGTGCGCCCGCCGGCGGGCATGAGTCCGGCGCGGTTCGAGAGCCGGGAGAAATTTTACCGGTCGTTGCTGGGAAAAAATCCCGTCGGCAAGTTCGGCAGCGACTACCAGCGGGAATCGTTGCTGCGCTCGATGGACAACGCGCACCGGTTGCTCAGTTCGCCTGCCGCAAAGGCATTCGACCTCGCGCTCGAGCCCAAGGAAAGCTACGACAAATACAACACCGGCCAGTTTGGACTGGGCTGCCTGCTGGCGCGGCGACTCACCGAAGCGGGCGCGCGGTTCATCGAGGTGACGACGGAATACATTCCGTTCGTGAACTGGGACACGCACGAAAACGGGCACACCCGGCTCGTGGACATGAAGAAGCAGATCGACGGCCCGATCGCGCAGTTGGTGCTGGATCTGGAGGAGCGCGGTCTGTTGAACCGGACGTTGATCGTGCTGGCGAGCGAGTTTAGCCGCGACATGATGCTCGAAGGACGGCCGGACAAGAAGGTGAGCGACCAGGTGTCGGTACCCGAGAAGGTTCAGGAGTTGAAACACTACGGGATGCACCGCCACTTCACGGACGCCGGGAGCGTGCTGCTGTTCGGGGGCGGCATCAAGAAGGGGTATCTGCACGGCGTGACGGCGGACGAGCGGCCGTGCAAGACGATCAAGGACCGGGTGGTGATCGAGGATCTGCACGCGACGATCTACCGCGCGCTGGGCATTTCGCCGAAGTTGGCCTACGAGATCGAGCAGCGCCCGTTCTACGTGACGCGCGACGGACTGGGCAAGCCGATCGAGTCCTTGTTCGGCTGATGATCGGTTTGAAAAAACAGGGCTTGCAATTGGGAGCCGTTCCCCTACTTTTTCGTCCGCAGTTTGGAAGCGAGCGTAGCTCAGTCTGGTAGAGCATCACCTTGCCAAGGTGAACGTCGAGGGTTCGAATCCCTTCGCTCGCTCCATTTTGCACTGCTGTTTTCTTCAATGTTTTCAATGGTTTTTGTGATATTCATAGAGTGAAAATTTTACCAAGTTCAAGTTTGAAAACCACCTAGAATCCGCCAAAAAACGGGGAATTGTTAGAACGGGCGTTAGAACAGAGATTGCGGGAATTCCCTTGCGGATGTGGTTTTTCGCAACCGAGAGGGGGGAGTTGTTTTATCTGACGAGCAGCAATAATGGAGAACGGTGTCAGCCACGCCGCTACTACGCCCCCCCCGGAATGAAACAGCTCAACGCACTATGCTGATCTTGCAAAATGACAATTTTTCAAAACTTCAGACTAATTTTCTGCCGCGTCTGTTGGCATCCGGCTCCCGTTTCCTGAACTGCGGCGACCCCCAGAAAAAAGAGAAGTGGATTGTTCGGCAAAAA
>SIBJ01000143.1 GCA_009695195.1 Pedosphaera sp. | reverse complement strand
TTGCCGGTCGAAAGCATCTGGCGGTTGCCCTTGTAGTCGGCGAACGCGAGTTGCGTCGGGCTGACGACGTGAAGGAATCCAGGTTTGCCGCCGCGATGCTGGACATAGGGCCAGCCGTTCTCCGTGATGGTTGCCATGTAGAACGAGTCACGGGCCTCGATGAAGCTGCGTTCCTCTTCCGTGAGTGGATCGCGCCCGGGCGCGTCGCCAGTCGCGGCGCGGCGTCCGTAGTAATGCTCCTGCGCGGCCAGCACGGACGGAGTGAGCACGGTTTGCATGAATCGGTCGGCCATAATTTTGGTGCGTGATAGAGCTGCGTCAGTAGATTACGGCTGGCCGCCGAACGACAGGTAATCGTCGAGGTCGAGATAGTCGAACAGCGACCCGATGTCGGTGCGGCGCGCATCCATCGTCTTGATTCGTCCAACCAGCCATTCGCGGGTCTCGACATCGTTCTCGACGAACGTCTCCGTCCACGCGCTCCAGGCGGCGATCTCGTGCGGGGCTTTCTTCGCCTGCGCGTTGAGCCATTGCAGCATTTCAAAATCGCCCGCACCCGTTTTCGCCTGCGCGAGGAACGCCTCGGCGGTCACGCCGGCAAAGCCGAACAGAACATTGTCGAGCGGGTTGTTGAACTTGTAATCGCCGAGACGGCCAGCGAGCGCGGCGCGGGCCTTGTCGAGGATGCGCGGCAGAACCGTGTAGCCACCAAGGCGGATGCGCGGGCTGCGGGGCGGACGTTGAGTGAGGTCAGGTGCATTCATGTGTTTGTTTCTTTCGTTTGTTGCGTTGGTGAGTTTGGAAAATTGTTCGCCCGGCTGTTCAAGCGGTTGTCGCGAGCGATTCGGAAAATCGCTCGTGAATGACGACTTCGCTGTCGGGCAGAAGACTGCCACGCGGCCACGCCGGTTTGCTCGGCTTGCCGATGGCGATCATGAAGCCGATGGCGTGATCCGCCGGGAGTTGAATGAGCTTCGCCACCGCGTCAGCATCGAAGCCGATCATTGGACACGAATCGTAACCCAGCCCGCGCGCGGCGAGCATCAGTGTCATGCCGGAAAACCCGGTGGACCGCATGGCTTCATCGCGGATCAACTGCGGCTTGCCGTCGTAGAACGGCGTGAGCGCCGGCACGATAAAATCCTGCACTTCCTTCGCCACATGACTCCAGTAGCGCGCCGGATTTTTGAGATGCGCGTTGAGGTCAGCGCACAAAATGACGAGCAGTGAGGCGTCGGTGACTTGCGCTTGATCCCATGCGACGGCGCGGATCTGTTTCCGCAACTCCGGGTCGCGCACAAGCACGAAGCGGGTGTTCTGCATGTTGAACGACGACGGCGCGAGCTTGGCCTGCCGGATGAGTTGTGCGACATCGGCTTCCGGCATCCGATGGTTCGGGTCGAAGTGTTTGACAGAGCGCCGCGTTTCGATGGCTTCGGTGATGTTCATGGTGATTCCTGGCTGGGTTGAGTTGACTCACGTTGCGGCGGCGAGTGACGCCAATAACTCACGTTTCGACTGGACACCGCGGAGTGTCCGCACCAGCTGTCCGTTTTTGAAAACGATAAGCGTGGGCACGGCAGTGATGCCAAAGCGCACAGCCAGTTCGGGTGAATCGCCGATGTTCACTTTCGCGATGACGGCCTTCCCTGATTGTTCTGCGGCCAGTTCTTCAAGCACCGGGGAAAGCATCCGGCACGGGCCGCATCCTTCCGACCAAAAGTCCACGAGGACAGGCGTGGGGCTGCTGGCGATGGTTGTGTCGAAATTGTCTTGGTTCAATGTTTGTGTGTTCATGGTGATTCTATTTTTGTTTGTTGAGTTGTGGATTTTGTAAAAGGAGACGAGATCAGGCGATTGTCGCAGGGCGTTCCCATCGGAACTTCCTCTCAGCTTCGATGATGGGCAGATCGTTGATGCTGGCGAAACGGCGTTGCATGAGGCCGTTGGCGGCAAACTCCCAGTTCTCGTTTCCGTAGGCGCGATACCATTGGCCAGTGGCGTCGTGAAATTCATACTCGAAACGCACGGCGATGCGGTTGCCGGTGAACGCCCAGAATTCCTTGCGGAGGCGGTAATCGAGTTCGCGCGCCCATTTGCGTTGCAGCAGTTCGATGATCGCGGGTCGGCCGTTGACGAACTCGGAGCGGTTGCGCCACTCGCAATCCTCGGTGTAGGCGAGCGCGACGCGTTCCGGGTCGCGACTATTCCAGCCGTCTTCGGCGAGCTGGACTTTCAGGCGCGCGGTTTCTTCAGTGAACGGCGGCAAGGGCGGGCGCGTATTCATGGGGTGGATTGAGTGAGTGGTTGTCGGAGTGGTTTGGGCCGCCCGGATTGGCCGGGCGGCCCAGAGGTCGGAGCGCTTCTCAGGCACAGCCGCAGCCGGCGGTGTTGCAGGCTTCGGCGGGAACTTCAGCGGTCGCTTCGGCCACGCCGGGTTTGACTTCGGGGAAATCCACGACGGTCTGGGCGACGTGGTTGACGTAGTTGGTCAGGATATTGAGCGCCACGTTCGCGGTGGTCTCGACGATTTCCGCATCAGTAAGTTTCGCAGCGCGGGCGGCCTTGAACTCCGTTTCGCTCAGTTCGCCACGCTGCACGACGATGCTGCGGGCGAGATTCAGGATGGCCTCCGTGCGGGCATCGGTCGCCACAACGTTGCGGGCATCGGTGATTTCGCGCTCAGTCAGGCCGACCTTGCCACCGATGTAGGTGTGTGCGCTGCGGCAATAAGTGCAGTCGTTGATTTCAGCAACGGCCAGCGCGATCTGCTCGCGCACCTTCGCGCTGAGCACGCCGCTGGCGAGTGCACCGCTGAAGTTCAAGTAGCCTTCAAGCGCGGCGGGCGAATTGCCGAACACGCGGAAGAGGTTGGGGACGATGCCGAGTTTGGCTTGCACGCCGTCAAGGAGTTGCTTGGTCTTGCCGGTAGCAGTAGCTGGGTCGAGTTGAGCGATGCGATTCATAATTTTGTTTTTCGTTTTGTTGGTTTCGTTTGTTTGAGCCGCATTTCGCGGCCACGCCATCTCCTATCACTGGAATCGTGCCAACCGGGCTTAAGCTGTTACAACCTTGTAAACAAAGGGGAATTCGCTGAATTGCCAGGAAGCAAGCGTCTACGACACTTCGTAATATACGAATAGTCGTTGTTGCATCACGCGACTTCTCGTAGTCTGCCGTCATGGATTGCACGAAGCTGCCACAGGTCATGGTTTCCATGGCGCACAACCGCTCGTTGCCGGAAGTGTTGCGTGCCATCGTCAACGGCATCGCCGAATGCCGGAACATCGTGCTCGCGCGCATCTGGCTGATCGAGTCGGGCGACATTTGCACGACGTGCCGCATGCGCGCCGAGTGCCCCGACCAGACACGCTGCCTGCATCTCGTGGCGAGCGCGGGAAATTCCGGCGATGCGAAGGTGAAATACGCGCGGCTCGACGGCGGCTTCCGTCGCTTCCCGCTCGGCGTGCGGAAGATTGGCCGCGTCGGCAAGTCTGGCGAACCGCTGTTGCTTCCAGGCATTCGCGGTGATGAAGAATGGATCGCCGATCCAAAATGGATGCGGCGCGAGAAAGTGAAGACGTTTGCTGCGCAGCCGCTGGTTTTTCGCGGAGAAGTCCTTGGCGTGCTGGCGATTTTCGACACGACCGAGCTGGGACAAAACGATTTCGACTGGCTGCGCGTGTTCGCCGATCACGCGGCGGTGAGCATCGCCAATGCGCGGGCCTTCGAGGAAATCGAGTTTCTAAAAGCACGGCTGGAGGAGGAGAACAATTACCTCCGCGAAGAAGTCACCACTGCGCTCGGCACGCATGACATCATCGGGAGCAGTCCGGGTTTGAAGAAAGTGCTCCAGCAAATCCATCTGGTCGCGCCCACCGATGCCGCCGTCCTCGTCACCGGAGAGAGCGGCACAGGAAAGGAGTTGGTCGCCCGCGCCATTCACGAGAACAGCCCGCGCAAAGATCGTGCGCTCATCAAGGTGAACTGCGGCGCAGTGCCGGAGACGTTGTTCGAGAGCGAATTCTTCGGGCACATGCGCGGTTCGTTCACGGGCGCGATGAAGGACAAGCCGGGCCGCTTCGAGTTGGCGGACAGCGGCACGCTGTTCCTCGACGAGATTGGCGAAGTGCCGCTACCGATGCAGGCCAAGCTGCTGCGTGTGTTGCAGGAGCAGGAGATCGAACGCATCGGCGACACGCGCACGCGCAAAATCAATGTTCGCATCATCGCCGCAACGAACCGCGACTTGAAAAAAGAAGTCCAAGCCGGGCGCTTCCGTCAGGATTTGTTTTATCGCCTGAGTGTTTTTCCGATTGAGATTCCGCCGTTGCGCGAACGGCGCGACGACATCGCCCCGCTGGCCGCGCATTTCGTGAAGCAAGCCGCCCGGCGCATGAATCGTCCTGCGCCGCGCGTGACGCAGGCAACGTTGACTCAGCTCGCCGCCCACGAATGGCCCGGCAACATCCGCGAACTCCAGAACGCCGTCGAGCGCGCGGTGATTCTTTCGCAAGGCGGGCCGCTGCGATTCGAACCGCCGGAAGGGAAAGACAACGAGACATCCCGAACGCAAAATGCCACGACGCCTTTTTCCACGATGCTGACCCGCGACGAACACAAACGCCAGGAACGCGCGAGCATCGCGGCGGCGTTGAAGCAGAGCGGCGGAAAAGTTTTTGGAGCAGACGGCGCGGCGGAACTGCTCGGCATGAAACCCACGACGCTGGCCTCCCGGATCAAGGCACTCAAGATTGTGCGTGGGCGACCCGGTTGAATTTGCGTCATCATGCTCAACGACGACGAAGCGTTGATCAATTACGCCAAGCCCATCGTGGCCGAACTCCGATGAATCGCGAGTGAACTGCGCGCGAACATGGTGCGCGTGGATGCGGATTTCAGCGCGACGCCGTTCAACTCCGATAAATCGCGAGCGGGTGCGAAGATTTCCAACGCGGAACGTTGAGAAGATTTCCCGCCTCCTCACGTCGTCGGCTACAGCTCCTGATCGGCGGTCGCGACCTAGAAGCCGGCGCGGTGAGCGTGCGTCTCCACCACGGCGGCCCGCAAGGCGCGAAGCCGAAGGGGGAAGTCGTGGCGGATATTCTGGCGAGCATCAGAGAGCGGCGGGCGTGAAAGGAGCGCGGAGCATCGCTCCGCGAGTTCCGGCTTTGATCTTTGCGATTCACCGAGGTGGAGCCCGGCACTCTGGTTCATTGGAAGTTCCCTGGTTCGCTCGGATTTGATCACCGGTCATGAATCGGGGAGCAAACGCTTCAGGGAAATTCTCGACGTCCCATGATCGCACCCACCACGGCGCCATGAATCTGAGGATCGGGAATAAGGGAAGTTGTGATCAGCACTGTGAGTTCGAGGACACCGAGATTCGGCGGTCGCCGCCGCCCCGGTAACGTCCCTGTCTCTGTGCTGAAGACCGAGATTCATCGAAACGGCGCCCGCCGTTCAGCCGGGCGAAATCCGCGCCGATGGATAATCATGGCGTGATCGGAATTTCCATGCGGAAGGAGGCGCCGCCCGTTGCCGGTGCGGGCAGCGTCAACCGGATCTTGTCCAAGAAATTGAAATTGCTGATGTGATCAAAATTGACCGCGGAGGCCGGCATCCAGGTCGTCAGGTTGGTGGAGTAATGGAGCGCGAACGGTTGATTGATGGCCGCTTGGGCGCGGTTGAAGTCGATGCTGACGGTGCCGTTCGCGGTGTCGTAGCCAAGCACCAGTGACGGCGGTGGGTTGGTGTCTTTGATCAGCGGGTTGGTGCCGAAGAAGAATTCCGTGCCATTCTTGATGCCGTCGCCGTCGGTGTCGCCGGTGCCGGTTGAGTTGGTTCCGGTCATCTGATTGTAGGCGGCCCATTCCTCGTAGCTGTCCACCACGGACAGTTCCAGACGTTCCAACCGCGCCGTCACAAACGTCGAGGCGACACCGGCGGTAATGTTCGCGCCCACGGCGGGCACGGAGTTGCTGGTCACAAATGGCACGTCGGCGGTGCGGACCTGTTGCACGCGTTGCTGTGCGTCGGTGATCGTGCCAATGAAATCCTTGTGGTTGCTGCTGAGGAAGACGTGCGGCTGGAGATAGTGGCTTTGGATGCCGGTGTTGGGGTGAAAGCGCATCAAGCCCTCCCACGGCAAACTCAAGAGCCACGCGGGCGTGCGGTTCACAAATTTCGTGGGCCACACCTTCTCCGCCCAGCCCATCGCCACGATGCCGTCCTCGGTGATGGCGACGTCATCGAAGGCCGTGGCCCCGGGTCCGTCGAAGGCGCTGAACCACCGTACACCCAGTTCGTCGGTCAACGAGGCGGCCCAAGCGGTGGCATTGCCCCCCAGGCCGGTGGTGCCCACAACGACCAGGCCGTTGCTGGTCCAGGCCGCTTGGGCGGCATAGTCGTACGGCGTGTCGCCGCCATTGGGTAACTCGTCGCTCCAGTCGGCGTCCTCGCCAATCAGGACATGCGCGAGCAATTCCCCATCGGGGCTGAACTTGGCCACAAGGATCGATGGATAGAAATCGGTGACAATGTCGCCGTGCGAGCCGACCGCGTAGAGGGTTCCGTCCGGCGCCTCCGCGGCGTCGCTGAAGATCATCCCGATCCGGCCCGGCACGGCCTTGGCCCACAGGAGATCGCCGGCCGGGGTAATCTTTGCGATCAGTCCGTTGTTGTCTGCGCCGATGAACAGGCTGGTGCCGACGTCCGCATCGGTGTCGCCCAGCAGCAGCAAGTTGCCGTCGCGCAACATTCGGATGCTGTACACCTCGTCGTCTCCACTCAGCGCATAGACTTTGCTCCAGATGAGATTCCCGTCCTTGTCGAGTTTCCACACGACTGGATCGCTTTGGGTGATGACGACCGGATTCTGGTAACCGGCCAGATAGAACTCAGGATCGCCATTCCCTGCGAATCCCACCGCCAGCTTCCGCAGGTCCGCCCAAGCTTCATAGCTTCGCACCCATTGGCGGACGCCGTTCGTGTCGTAATGGGCCAGCCACCAATCGAGACCCTGGGAACCGGCCACGATCATGGAGCCGTCCGCCAGTTGCAGGCCATCGACCGGCTTCCCGCCGGTGGGGAAGGTCTGCATCCATTGCACGTTCCCTTGCGAACTGACCACACCCAGGAAGCTCGGATTGGCGCTGCTGCCGCCCACGAAATAACCGCCGTCCTTCAATGGCGTGACGAAGCCCTTCGAGTATTCGGCGCCGCTGTTGGGGGCCGCAAAGGCGAGGCCCCAGCGTACGTTCTTGCCGGCCTTGGGGCCGATGTCCACCGGCGTACCCGGACCCGGCGGCGGCGGCGGAATGAGTGACCCACCCGCGTCGCGATGGAAGAAAGTGGCAATGTGCGCATTGGTCTCGACCCGGGCCACGTTGAATCCCAGAAGATTCATTTCAAACGCGGCGATCAAATCCGCGCTCAAGTCCACGTTCCACCATGGATCGCTGAAGGGCGCGACTCCAAACGCCGCCTCCGCCCGGATGGCCAGCGATGGTCCGGCCTTGGCCAGTCCGCCCGCGACACTGATGTTCACTTCCAGTCGCGCCTCGGCCCACGCCTTCGCGGTGATGGCCACGCCATCGAACACCGTCGGGTCCGAGACATGCGGCGCGGCGAAGTCGTTGATCGGCCTGGAAAACGTCTGGCCGTTGGCCCAGCCAATTTCCGTCCCCAGCGTGGCCGACATTTCGAGCGGAATCGAAAGACCGCCCGGCGCGTTGGCTTCGGCGCCGACCGCGAGTACGAAGGCTGGCGAAATCACGCACGGCACGCCGGCAATGGTGATCGGAATCCCTGGCAGCGGAATGAGCGGGAATTCCTTTTGCTTCTCCACCAGCGGCACGCTCGTGTTGTTGTTCGTGCCCGTTGTTTCAAGAACCAGACTGGCGACAATGCCCGCGCCATGCTCGCCACTATGCTGACTGCGGCGAGCCTCAAGTCCGCTCGTTGGGACGAGCCGTTGCTCCGAGCTTTATACGCCAATTTACGGACGACTGGACCATCCGGATTTCGCGGTGACCGGATCGACATGCCGCA
>SIBJ01000142.1 GCA_009695195.1 Pedosphaera sp. | reverse complement strand
AACCGCGCATGAGGAAACGGAGGCCGAAAAACTTTCCCTTGTTGATGCGCCCCCGGCAGGAAATCATTGCCGAAGCCACCCAGAAAAAATCAACGACACATGCCCTTAACTAAGCGCCATTCCCCTCACCCGTTTTTAATCACACCCCCGAAGCTGACGCCGTTGGGTGACAACGTTTGAGCTACGCGGGCCTCGCTTCCTCCGCAGGTGATCGCGCGGACATCGGTCTATCGTCCGCTCTGACGACTTTCAACCTTTTCGCAACCAGCGGCCAATTCCCGGCGAACCGCACCACCAACGTTTATTATTCGTTCCTCTATCAGTTCAAGAACGCCGGTGATGTCGGCGGTGGCGGCCCGCCATCGCCCAGGCGAACACCACGAACAACATGAAGCTCATCGTCACCGACACCGGCTCGCCGAATCTGAGCGCGACGCAAAGCTTCAGCGTCATGGTGAATCTCCCCACACAGCCGAACCTGCAAGTCTCGGGCAACCCGATCAACCTGCTCGTCAGCGGCGACGCCGGACCGGATTACACCGTGCAATCTTCGACGAATCTCGCCGACTGGCTGAATCTTTTCACAACCAACTCGCCCGCGCTGCCGTTCAACTGGTCCGACCCGAATGCCGGAAATTTCCCGCAACGTTTCTATCGCATCCTCCTTGGCCCGTGAACAACCAAACAAAAATGAACGAGCGTTGCCGCCAGGAATCGTCCGAAGCGCCGGTGGAAAACCTCACGCTCGAGAACGTCATGCTCACCGCGAAGGAGGGCTTGACCATCGCCAGCGCCAAAGGCATAAAGCTGAAAAACGTGAAAGTGATTCCCGAAAAAGGCGAGCCGTTCCTGCTGCACAACGCCGAGGTGGAAGGATTGGAGAACGCAAAATGAGCGCAACCGATTCTGCGGCGCGCGGCGTTCACACCGCTTCAGCTCCCGCGCGCAAGACAGCTCTCGAAGTTCCGATCCGGTTGCCACTTCGTACGCTGAAGCGGGCTAAAGCCCGCGCTCCCCTCGCAATGTTGCTCGCCCTCTGCACCTCCGCCTGCGTCGCGCAGCCGGCGGCCAAACCCGCGCCCGGCGTCAAACTTTCCCAACTCGCCGACCGTGTTCGCATCGAGATCAACGGCCGTCTGTTCACTGAATACCTCACCCACACGACGAATCCGAGTTGTTACCCGCTCATCGGCCCGCATGGCGCGCCGATGACCCGCAACTTTCCGCTCAAGGACGTGCCCGGCGAGGAACACGATCATCTCCACCATCGCTCGCTTTGGTACGCGCACGGCGCTGTGAACGGCGTGGATTTTTGGACCGAGAAACCCGGCGCGGGCCGCATCGTCCATCGCGGCTTCACCGCTTTGAAATCCGGCACCGACTTCGGCCTGCTCCAATCCACGAACGACTGGGTCGCCGCCGACGGCAAAACCATTTGCTCCGACGAACGGACGCTGCGCGTCTTCGCGCGGCCCGACAGCGAACGGCTGTTCGACTTTGAGATCAAGCTGCACGCGTCGCACGGCGAGTTGACGTTCGGCGACACGAAGGAAGCCGCCATGTCCCTCCGCGTGGCCGAGACGATGCGCGTGGTGAAGGAAACGCCGAAAGGCCAGCCACCCGTCCCCGGCGACGGCCACATCGTCACCAGCGAAGGCGCGCGCGACGGGGACGCGTGGGGCAAACGCGCCGCGTGGTGCGATTATTCCGGCCCGGTGAATGGCCAGACCGTCGGCATCGCGATCTTCGATCATCCCTCGAACCCGCGTCATCCGACGTGGTGGTTTGTGCGCGAGTACGGATTGCACGCGGCGAATCCCTTCGGCCAGCACGCGTTCGAGAAGACCAACGACCCGCACTCCGGCGACCTCGTCGTGCCGGCGGGCAAGAGCGTGACGTTTCGCTACCGGTTTTACCTTCACGAAGGCGACGAGAAACAGTCGCGTGTCGCCGAGCGTTACGCGGATTTCGCGACGACGAAATCCCGCTGACCGGGGTGCGCAGCCGGGCGGATCATCCACAGCGACGGCGGCGGGTGGTGGCGTTGGTGGAAGTGGACGGCGGCGAACGCGAAATGGTTTTCCTGACGAACCACCTCGCGTGGGCCGCGCGCACGGTGGCCGAATTGTATCGCTGCCGCTGGCCGATCGAAGTGTTTTTCAAACAGATCAAACAAACCCCGCAACTGGCGGACTTCCTGGGCAACTCGGCCAACCCCGAAAGCTTTCGGGGCTGGCAGGTGTGGCCGGCGTTGCTGGTCTATGTGCGGTTGCGTTACCAGGCGTTCCTGGCGCGCTGGGGCAGCAGCTTCGTGCGGTTGTGGACGTGCGTGCGCGCCGCGCTGTGGTTGAAACTCGACGCGGTGACGCTGCGCAAAAGCGATGGGACAGCCGGGGGAGATTTTCGCTTGCTGGGCCAACCGCAAGCCGCCTATCTGCCGGGCTTTCGTCCCGCCGCTGTCGGATAGCCACCGCGCGCCAAACACCCGGATACCGCCACATGAACTGAAAATCCTGAATCTCATTTCTACCGCCGCGGGCGAGTTCTCGCGGAATTCATACGCTGCAATCCGCTTTCAGCCTCGTTACAGGACGGGTGTGATTCGCAATCTCAAGTTCCGCGACCTGTGGGTTTTCGATCCGTCCGGCAATAACGACACCTACGGTTGGGATTACATCGGCCTCGAAGGTGGCAGCCATCACGTCTGGGTGGACCACGGCGACTTCGAGCAGGTCTATGACGGGATGGTGGACGTGACGCACGGCAGCGATTTTGTCACCGCTTCCTGGAATATTTTCCGCACGCAGAAAAAATGCAGCCTCATTGGCCACAGCGACAGCAACGCCGCCGAGGACACCAGCCATCTCAACGTCACCTTCCACCACAATTATTACGTGGACGTGGACGAGCGGATGCCGCGGATGCGCTTAGGCAACGCGCACGTCTTCAACCTCTATTGTGAAAATCTCGGCGGCAACGGCATCCAATCCACCGCCGACGCGGCGACGCTCGTGGAGAATTCCTATTTCTATCACCCGGCCTCCGGCTCGCTGCCGACGCGCGAAGAAAACGGCGGCCCGACCGGCATCATCAAAGTCGTCAACAGCGTCATCGTGAACCTGCCCAGTGTGAACGTGCAGTTCCGCCAGTTCGGCCAGACGAACTTCCTCTTCAACGCGCCCTTCGTCGGCCCCAATGCGCCCTACTCCTACACGCTCGATCCCGTGGGCAACACCCCCAACATCGTGACCAACTGGGCCGGCGTCGGAAAGCTGACGAGCTTTTAGCCACTGGCGCAAGGGGCGCGGCATTCATGCCGCTTCAACATGGATCACTGTTTGGTGTTCCGGAATCGCGGCGCGGGTGGAAGTTGAAGCGGGCTGAAGCCCGCGCTCCGTTACTCAATTGCACTGGCCTCAAGCATTCGTGCGCCGCTCAAACGTAAAGCGCCGATTTCAGATCCCGCACCAGCACGCTGAAAAACGGATACCGTTCCTCCGGGTCATGTTCGAGGCACTTCACGATCACGTTTTCCATCGCGAGCGGGATGTCCGGATTGTGCTGGCGCGGCAGGATGAAGTCCGAGCGATTGATCTGTTGCGACAGGATTTCGCCAGGCGATTCGCCGGGAAATGGTTTGTTGTTCGTCAGCAGTTCGTACGCGGACACACCGTAGGCGAATACGTCCACGCGCCAGTCAATCGGCACCTGCTGCAACTGCTCCGGCGCCATGTAACTCGGCGTGCCCGGATTCTTCGACATCTTCTTCGGCCGCTCGGGTAACGGCTGCGCGATGTCGAAATCAATCAGCCGCACGCTGCCGTTGCGCGTGACGAGGACGTTCTCCGGCTTGAAGTCGAGGTGCATGTAGCCGTTCGAGTGGAGATGTTCGAGCGCCACCGCCATATCAATGAGAATTTGCGCGACGTGCTCGCCGAGCACCGGGTCCTGCGCGGCGTAAAGTTGTTTCAAACTCGCGCCCTCGACGTATTCCATCACCAGATACAACGCGCCGTCCGTCTTTCCGTGCTCGACGTAACCGATGATGTTTTCGTGATCGTGAATCTGCGACAACAATTCGCAGCCGCGCACGAATCGTCGGCGCGCGCCGAAGTTGAAACGATAACGGTCGTGCATCCGGCGGAGCGCAAAAGCTTTCGGGCTGGACGGCGTGGTGGCGAGCCAGATGTCCGCCATGCCGCCGCTGTTGATGAGCTCCTGCAAATAAAAACGTCCGAACTTCTGACCGGCGGCGGTCTGTTCGGAAGGTGATCCTTCGTCTCGTGCCATGTGATGCTTTATTAACACGCCGCCGCGCGCGGTGCAAAACCGTTTTGCAAAGGACCGCGACCGGTCCCCGGTCGCAGCGGGTGATCGTTAAGTGACGGCGGAACTTAACGGCGCTTCCCACTCTGCCTGCGCGCTGCGGGCGAGGGACCGCCCGCACGCCGCCGCAACACACCCCATTTCATTCTTGGCGATGCCGCTCCCCTCGCCTACCGTCGCGGTCATGCGACCGCTGCGGGCGCTGATCATTTATCTCATCGTCGTGTTCGTGGGCGGCGCGCTGCTCGCGCCGTGGCTGTATTGGCTCGTTCAATCGTTCGCCGGAACTTTCCCCAAGCTCGCCAACGCCCCGTTCCATCGCTACGTCAACCGCTCGTTCCTCATTCTCGCGCTCGCCGGGCTGTGGCCGCTGCTCCGCGCGCTGGGAGTGAAGTCGCCCGCCGACGTCGGGTTGGTCAAACCGGCGGGCGAGTGGCGAAACGCCTTGCGTGGCTTGGGCCTCGGCTTCCTTTCGCTGGCGATCGTCGCCGGCATCGCGCTCGTCGCCGGCGCGCGGGCGTGGCCGGAGAATTTTTCCCTGTCAAAGTTTTCCGAAAAACTTTCCAGCGCGGCGCTCACCGCCTGCGTCGTCGCCGTACTCGAAGAAATCTTATTTCGCGGCGGCATCTTCGGCGGACTGCGGCACGTCCTCAGCTGGCGCGCGGCGCTCCTGGTGAGCAGCGCGATTTATGCCCTCGTTCATTTCTTTGCCCCCGCGCGGCATGTGGGCGAGGTCGTCTGGAACTCCGGCCTCGCGCTGTTGCCGCTAATGCTCGCGGGCTTCGGCGATTTGCACGCGCTCATTCCCGGCTTCATCAACCTCACGCTGGCCGGCGCCGCTCTCGCATACGCGTTCCAGCGCAGGGGCAATCTCTATTTCTCCATCGGCCTGCACGCCGGTTGGATTTTCTGGCTCGTGATTTACAAGGCGCTGACGGTCGAGGTCGCCAATGCCAACGTCTGGCTCTTCGGCTCGAACAAGTTGATTGACGGCTGGCTCGCGTGCGCCGTGCTCATCGCGACTTTGTTCGTTCTGCCGCGATCGAAAATCCTTTCCAAAGATCGCGCCGCATGAACCCGAACCGCGCCCCGGCGCAAAAACTCCGGAATGAGAAGGGTCGCCGCTCCGCGCGGCAGCGTCATGGAGTGCGGTGGCTGGCGGGGAATGGGGCTGACACCGCTTTCGGCGTCGTGGGGTCATCCGATATTTTTCACGCGCACGACGGGAAAGCGGTGTGTGCCCTCACCCCTCACCCACCGCACTCCAGGACGCTGGCGCGCGTTCTCAACGATGAGTAGTTCCGCCCTCACCTCCTGGCTCAATGCCGGCCTCGCCTTCGTTTACCCGGAAGCCTGCCAGCTTTGCGGCGACAACCGCGCGCAGCTCGCCGAGGGCCTCGTCTGCTCGCGTTGCTGGCAGGCGGTGCGCTTCATCCGCCCGCCGTTCTGCGACCGCTGCGGACTGCCCTTCGAGGGCGACATCACCACGAAGTTCGAGTGCGCCAACTGCCGCGAAATGGAACTGCACTTCACCTCCGCGCGCTCCGCCGTCGTCGCCGCTGGCGTCGTGCTGGAAACCATCCACCGCTACAAATATCAACAGGCACCCTGGTTCGAGCCGTTCCTCGCGGATTTATTTCTGCGCGAGGCGCTGCCAGTGTTGCGCGAGCAGAAATGGGATTGCATCGTTCCCGTGCCGTTGCATCCGGTGAAGGAGCGCGAGCGCGAGTTCAACCAGGCCACCCGTCTCGCCGCGCATCTCGCCCGCGCATTGAACCTCCCGCTGAACGAAACCTGGCTGCGCCGTGTCTTGCCCACCAGCACGCAAACGCGCCTCACCCGCCAGCAACGCGCCGCCAACATGCGCGGCGCCTTCGCCCTGCGCGACGGCGTAAAACTGAAGGGCGAGCGCGTGGTGTTGGTGGACGACGTATTCACCACCGGCGCGACGACCAGCGCCTGCGCCAAAGTGCTTTTGAAGGCCGGCGCGGGCGAAGTTTGCGTCTGGACAGTGGCCCGTGGAATTTGAATAATCACCAGCGATGGATACCAAACGCGTCGCCCTCTCGACCGACCGCTTATGAATCTGGCCGGCCCAATGCCAACCCCGTATATCCCTGCCATGGCCACGACCATTTTTACCAAGAAGCCCCCCGGCGTCACCGACCCGACCGAACCCGCGCTCAACTCGCCGCCCACCGAACTGCAAACCGCCTTCGTCAAGAAACCCAAGCTCACCGGCAGCAAGAAAAAGAAACGCGACATCCCCGAGGGCCTCTGGACCAAGTGCCCCAAGTGCGAGACGATGCTCTTCGACAAGGAACTCGACGCGAACCTCAAGGTTTGTGACAAGTGCGCGCATCATTTCTCCATCGGCGCGCGTGAACGCATCCATTCGCTCGTCGAGACGTGCTCCTTCGAAGAGATGGACGCCCAGATGATCTCCGTGGACGTCCTCGGCTTCACCGGCGCGGCCTCTTACAAGGACAAGCTCGCGTCCAATTGGAAAAAAACCAACCTCAAGGACGCCGTCATCACCGGCATCGGCAAGATCGGTCCGCATCGCGCCGGCCTCGGTGTCATGGATTTCTCCTTCCTCGGCGGCTCGATGGGTTCGGTCGTCGGCGAGAAACTCGTGCGCCTCATCGAACGCAGCACGGAAAAAAATCTCCCCATCATCATCATCTCCACCAGCGGCGGCGCGCGCATGTATGAAGGCATGTTCAGCCTCATGCAAATGGCCAAGACCTGCGCCGCCCTCGCCTATCACGCTAGGGCCAGGCTCCCCTACATCAGCGTCCTCACCAATCCCGATTACGCCGGTGTGATGGCCAGCTACGCGAGCGTGGGCGACCTCATCCTCGCCGAGCCGGGCGCGTTCATCGGCTTTGCCGGCCCGCGCGTGATCAAAGACACCACGCAAGCCGATCTGCCGCCCGGATTTCAAACCGCCGAATTCCTCCTCGACCACGGCCTGATTGACGCCATCGTCCCGCGCAAAGAAATGAAAGCGCGGCTCATCGGCTATCTCGATTTCCTGACCGTGCGACAGAACAACAGCGCGGCGGCGACGGCTTGATTCACGTGCCGCGTTTCAGTTATCCAGCGGACTCCGCACCCCGAGGCCCGGCCTCGCCATGACGTGCGTGTAGATTTGCGTCGTGCTCACGTCCTTGTGCCCCAGCAAATCTGAGCCAAGCGAACCCCGAAGACTTTCGGGGTTGAACGGTGCGGATGTCGTAGCCGTTCTCCAGAAGGTGCGTGGCGAACGAATGACGCAACGTATGACACGTCGCCCGCTTCGCCAACGCCGCCCGTTTGACCGCCGCTCTCATCCCGCGTTGCAAAGTATCTTCGTGCAAATGGTGACGCAATCCGATGGGGCCATGGTCCCGGCGAACCGCCATCAGACCCGCTGCGGGAAACACGTATTGCCAGGCCCACTCCCGCGCTGAACCGGGATACTTCCGCGCCACACTTTCCGGCAACGAAGTTTCCCCGCGCCCCGCCGCCAACTCCCGGCCGTGCTCCAACCGCCACTTTTCCAAATGCGCCCGCAATGGCGCTTCCAATGACTGGGGCAACATCGTCACCCGGTCCTTCGCCCACTTCCCGTCATGCACCACTATCTGACCGCGCTCGAAATCCACGTCCTTGACCCGCAACCGCAACCCCTCCATCAACCGCAGCCCCGTGCCATACAACAACCGCGCAATCAACCCCAACGTCCCCTCCATCCCGTCCCACAGCCGTGCCA
>SIBJ01000141.1 GCA_009695195.1 Pedosphaera sp. | reverse complement strand
GAAAATCCAGCGAGGAATGGAGTCGTTTGTTTCATGCGCCACTTTGAAACAACTCGCTCCAAGGATCCAGTTATATTCGCGTACAATTGCTGACGCGTTTTTCCTTATCTAAGCGCCATTCCCCTCACCCGTTTTTAATCACACCCAAGATTCCAATCTGGAAGCCAAACCTCCGCAGACGCGTGACGTTCCCCGCTTCGCCTTGTCTTAACCCCAGCAGCAATCACTGCGAACGGGATTCCTATGGCAAACAAACCTGAACCCAATCAAACCTCGGACGCCGCCGAGGCTTCCGCGCCGGAGTTGCTCGAACGGCTCGTGCGCCAAGCCGAACTGGCCGGCGCGAGCGACATCCATTTGCAAATGCGCGGCGACATCGCCGACGTCGCGTTCCGGCTCGATGGCGTGGTGTCGCCCGTCACGTCGCTGCCGGCGGGCGTGGCGGAGCGCGTGTTCGGGCGCATCAAATTTCTCGCGCGGCTCAAGACTTACCAGGATTCGTTGCCGCAGGATGGCCGCATCGAGCGCCGCGAATTGAATTCGCAGAACGACATCCGCGTGGCGACGTATCCCACGGTCACGGGCGAGAAGGTGGTGTTGCGCTTGTTCAATTCCGCCACGGTGCAATCGCTGCATGAATTGAATCTGCCGGTCGAGGCGGGCGCGGAGTTGCAAAAGTTTTTGCGGCAGACGACGGGGCTGTTGTTGCTCACCGGCCCGGCGGGCAGCGGCAAGACGACGACGATTTACGCGTGTCTGCGCGCGCTTGTGGAGCAAGGCGGGCGGCACATCATCAGCATCGAAGACCCGGCGGAGCAGATCATCCCGGGCGTGATGCAAACGGAGGTGAACGAGGCCATCGGTCTGGATTTCGCGAAGGCCGCGCGGCATTTGCTGCGGCAGGACCCGCAGGTGCTGGTCATCGGCGAGATTCGCGACGAAGCGACGGCGAGCCTCGCCGTGCGCGCCGGGTTGACGGGGCATCTGGTGATCTCGACGCTGCACGCGGGGTCGTGTCGCGGCGTGTTCGAGCGATTGCTGGTGATGTGCCCGGATCATTCGGCGGTGGCGAGCGCGGTGGAATTGGTTTTGAACCAGCGGCTGGTGCGGCGGCTTTGTGGGGAGTGCGCGGGCAAAGGTTGCACCTCGTGTTTGCAAACGGGCTATCGCGGTCGCGTGCCGGTGGTGGAGTGGTTGCGGGTGACGGATGAAATGCGGCGGGGAATTGCGACGAAGAATTTGGAAAATATCATCGCGCGTCCGGCGCTCGCTGAGAGCGCGCAGGAAATCGTGGGGAGCGGGCTTACGAATCAAGCGGAGTTGAACCGGGTCCTGGGATTTTGATGCGATTTGCCAGCAGCAGCGTCACCGGAGCGCGCCAGCGTCGTGGAGTGCGGTGGCTGGCGGGGAAAAGGGCTGACACCGCTTTGGCTCATTGGGTGTTGGGTGTTCGACGTTGGATGTTGGAAGTTTCCCCACTCCCCAAAGCGGTGTGTGCCCTCGCCCCTCACCGACCGCAGTCCAAGACCTTGCGGTGGCTCGCACCGTTCCGGTCAATCGCCGATTCCGGCGTGATGAATCACAGCGGGTCTTGTCGAAAGGTTGAGAGATGGAACACCAAAGGGCGTTCAAAATATGAAATCAGACGAGTTCGCATTCTTTAACCAACAACTGGCCGCGATGTTGCGCGACGGGATTCCACTCGAAGGCGCGTTGCAACGGTTGTGCGCCGAGATGCAGGCCAGCGAACTGAAGCAGGAGTTGCAATTCCTCCAGGAAAGTTTGTCGCGCGGCACGCCACTGGCCGAAGCCGTGCGCGCGCGGCGGTTGCCGGAGTTGTATCAATACCTGCTCGAAGTCGGCGCGGCGATCGGCAACCTGCCCGGCGTGCTCACGCTCGTGGCGGATTATTATCAACGCAAACACAATCTCTGGACGCGGCTGAAAGGCCTGATGGTTTATCCGGCGATGGTCTTGTGTGCATCGTTCATCCTCTCGTGTTTTCTCTCCTACGTTTTGAACACGCTCTTGTGGCCGAACCTCGCGTCCATCACGATGGGTGAAGTGCCACCCGGCCTCAAAGTCATGATGTGGCTCTCGCCGGTGGTGCTGGGCGTGGTGACGGCGGCGGTGCTCGTCTCGCTCGCGACGCCCGTGCTGCGACGCGCATTGCGCTGGCGGATGCCGGCGTTCCGCGAATCGAGCCTCTCGGAAGTGGCGTCGGCGCTGGCGCTCCTGCTGCGCGCGGGCGTGCCGCTGGATCATTCGCTCGCGCTCGTCGAGCGACTGGAGGAAAAGTCCCGCGCCGGCGACGAACTCGCCGAGTGGCGGCGACAACTCGCCGCGGGACGTGGAAAATTCGCGGACTTCGCGCAACCGGGCCGCGCATTCCCGCCGCTGTTCGTGTGGATCATTGCCCAAAGCGGCGATGACCTCGCAGCCGGTTTCCAAAAAACCGCCGAGATTTATCAATCGCGCGCGGGCTATCGCCGCGAGTTGTTGCTTTACTCCGCCCTGCCCTGTTCGGTGCTCGCGCTGGGCTTCATGATTATTGTGCAAGTTCAACCGGTGTTCGCCACGCTCGTCCAATTCATGAACATGATCGGCGACACCGGCGGCTGAACGGAAATATCATTGTGGATTCGATCTTCGAAACCTTCATCGTGCCGTTGCTGGTCCTGGCGGTGCTGGCGTTGGCGCTGCTCATCATCGGCGGCGTGCTTTACTTCGCGCATTTCCTGCTCACGGCGCCGATGCGCCGGGCGGAACGCGCGCGATTTTTTCTGGACTTGATTGAGACCGCGCTGGATCGTGGCCAACCGGTCGAAGAGGCGCTCATGTCCGCCGCGAAAAGCCGCGACCGCGTCCTCGGCGCCCGCTTTCACCTCCTGACCGCGATCCTCGTGGGCGGGCAGAAACTGGCGGCGGCGCTGGCGTTTGTTCCGCGCCTTTTACCGCCGCAGATTGTCGCGATGCTCAAGGTCGGCCAGCAGATCGGGGATTTGAAAAAAGTTTTGCCAGCCTGCCGCCAACTGTTGCGCGATTCGGTTTCCAAAACGCGCGGCGCGACGAACTATCTCGTCGTGCTAACGTTCGTGGTGACGCCGCTGAGCCTGTTCGTTTTTGCGATGCTCTGCGTCAAAGTCCTGCCGAGTTTCCGCCAGATTGCTGAGGGCGTGTCGGCCACACCACCAGCGTCGCTCATGGCAGTGTGGGATTACGCGTTCCTCATTCTGATCGTGCAGGGTCTCGTGATGTTGACGCTCTGGTTTCTGGGATTCGTTTACGCCGCCGGGCCGCGGGCGCTGGAATGGATGCCGTTCTTGCACCGGATTTATTTCCGGCTGCCGTGGCGGCGCAAACGCATGAGCCGCGATTTCTCCGTGATGCTCGCCGTGCTGCTCGATGCGCGCGTGCCGGAAACCGAAGCGGTCCAACTCGCCGCGGACTGCACGGGCAACCGGGTTTTCCAAGGGCGCGCCGGACGCGTGGCGGAAAGTTTGAAGCAAGGAACCAAACTCACCGAAGCGATCCAGGCGATGGATGACGCGGGCGAATTTCGCTGGCGGCTGACGAACGCCACGCACGCGGGCGATGGCTTCCGCGCCGCGCTCGCCGGCTGGCACGAGGCGCTCGACGCGAAGGCGTTTCAGCAGGAGCAGGCCGCCGCGCACAGCGTCACGACCGCGCTGGTGCTGTTGAACGGCGTATTCGTCGGCGCGGTGGTCGTATCGGTGTTTGGTTTTCTCGTCTCCATCATCAACGCGGGGGTTTTATGGTGAAGCTCCTTTCGAATCGGAGCGCCGAGCACCGCCTCGGCAAGTCGGAAGCTGGACCTCGAAACGAGCCGAGCCGGCGCTCGGCGCTCCGGTCGCGCGCAAGGGAACGCGGCGCGTTGATGGCCGAGATGGTGGTCGCCATGGCGCTGTTGATCTTCGCGCTGATGCCGCTGGCGTATTCTTTCACGAAGGAACAACGTTATCTTCGGTCGTGCTATCAACGCGCGGTCGCGATGGAGTTCGTGGACGGCGAAATGGAAGTGTTGCTCGCCGGCGAATGGCGCGCCTTCAAGGACGGCGTCCAGCCCTATCAACCGCACGGCCTGGCACTGACCAATCTGCCGCCCGGAAAATTTGAACTCACTGTGGCGGGACCAAAACTCCGCCTCGAATGGTCGCCGGCGGTGAAAGATCACGGCGGCGCAGTCGTCCGGGAGGCGGCGGTGAAATGAAACTGCGAGTTGCAACGCGACCTTCGATCTGGGAGCGCCGGCACCCTTGCCGACGGGTTTGGGGAGCGAAACCAGGAACACGCCGGCTGGGATGCCGGCGCGCCCAGGCGGGGATTTCGATCATCGAGTGCATGGTCTATTCCGGGGTCTTTGTCTTGTTGCTCGGGCTGGCATTCTTCGCCTTTTACCGTTGCGCGGAGAACATGCGGAGCGTGCGCCGCAACAGCGACGACATCACGCGCGCCGTCCAGGCGGGCGAAGTCTGGCGCCGCGATGTCCGCGAAGCGACCGCGCCGGTCCAATACAGCGCCGCCGAACAAACGCTTCGCATCCAGCGCGGCGGTCGCGAGGTTTCGTATCGTTTCACCGACACGCAGATTTTCCGCAGGACCGGCGCGGATGCACCGTGGACCGTGCTGCTCGCCAAGGTGCAACATTCCGAAATGCAAACCGACCGACGCGCCCACGTCACGGCCTGGCGCTGGGATTTGGAATTGCAAACGAAACAAAAAAATGTGCGGGTGAAACCGGTGTTCACGTTCGTCGCCGCGCCGCCGCAACCATGAAGCTCACAATTTTCAACCCAACCCCGAGCGGACGCGCCCACGGCAGCGAGCGCGGGTCCATGGTTCTTGCGATGATGGTCATCCTCACGCTGATGTTGATTTACGTTGCGGCGACCGTGCGCACGCTGACGCAGTTGCGGCAGGAACTGAAGTTGGTCGAACAGAAACAAATTCAACGGCTGCAATCTCCCGCGCCCGCGGCGACGCGCACCAACTCAGCGGCCCTCGCTCCATGAGCCAGCCGCCGGCACTTCCGCTTTCGCCCGCCGAACTGATCGAAGTCATCGAACGCTCGCTGCGGTGTTTCGTTTGCGGGTTGTTCGCTTTATTGCCGGGACTGGGCGTCTTTCCAGCCGTTTATTCTTTCTGGGCGGCACATCGCGTCCGGGCGCGCTGTCGCGGCGTATGGAATCCGGCGGCAGGTTATCTGAACGCCGGCGTCTGGTGCGCGTCCGCCGGGCTGTTGTTGACGACCGTGGTCATCGGGATGTTGCTCGCCGCGGCGATCAACGAAGTCAGCGGCTCCGGCTGGCGCGGCATCTTCCCGGAAAGCGATTAGGCGTCGGCGTCGCCGGATTTTTCTTTTTGTGCTCCGACCGCTTCCCTTAATCTGCGCGCGCAGATGGGACTGAAATTTTTCAACACACTTTCGCGTGCCGTGCAGGAGTTCGCACCGCTCGACGGCAAACGCGTGGGCATGTATTGCTGCGGACCGACCGTTTATGACTTCGCACACATCGGCAACTGGCGCACGTTTGTCTTTGGCGATCTCGTCCGGCGCCATCTCGAATTCAAAGGTTACGACGTACGGCACGTGATGAACGTCACGGATGTCGAGGACAAGATCATCCGGCGCGTGCGCGAAACGAAGACCACCTTGCGCGAGTTCACCGGCAAGTTCGAGACGGCGTTCTTCGACGACTTGAAGTTGCTCAACTGCCACATGCCGCACGTCACACCGCGCGCGACCGAGTTCATCGGCGAGATCGTGGCGCTGATCGAAAAACTCATCGCCCGTGGCATCGCTTACCAGGCGGCGGATGGTTCGGTTTATTTCTCCATCGAGAAGTATCGCGGCTGCGGCTGCACTTACGGCCAGCTTTTGAAGTTGAACTTCGACGAGATGCGCCCGGGCGAACGCGTGGCGTCGGACGAATACGAAAAGGAATCGCTCGCGGACTTCGCGCTGTGGAAGGCGCGCGTGCCCGACGACGGCGACGTGTTCTGGCCCAGCCCGTGGGGCGAAGGCCGCCCCGGCTGGCACATCGAGTGTTCGGCGATGAGCATGAAAGTGCTCGGCGAAAGTTTTGACCTGCATCTCGGCGGCGAGGATTTGAAATTCCCGCATCACGAGGACGAGATCGCCCAGAGCGAAGGCGCGACCGGGAAGCCATTCGTGAAATACTGGCTGCACGGTGCGCACCTGCTCGTCGAGGGAAAAAAGATGAGCAAGTCGCTCGGGAATTTTTTCACGCTGCGCGATCTGGCGGCGAAGGGATTCACCGGGCGCGAAGTGCGCTACGCCTTGCTGCAAGCGCATTATCGGGAGACGTTCAACTTCACGCTCGACGGCCTGACCGGCGCGCGCACCGCGCTGGTGCGGATTGACGAATGCGTGGGCAAACTGCGAGCGATGGGAGCGCCGAACTCCGATTCGGCTCGTCTCGATTCGCCAGGTCAGCAACGCGCCGATTCGGAGATCGGCGCTCCGGCGGCGTTGGCGGCCCGCTTCACCGCGGCGCTCGACGAGGACTTGAACATTTCCGGCGCGTGGGCGGCGGTGTTCGATTGGGTGCGCGAGACGAACAAGCGGATCGCGGAAAATTCCCTTTCGCCCGCGGACGCTGCCGCCGCTTTGGCCGCGTGGGAAAAAGTAAATTCGGTTTTCGGCGTCGGCGCGGCAGCCGAAGCCGAAGCGCCGGCGGAAATTGTCGCGTTGCTCGAAGCCCGCCAGGCCGCGCGCAAGGCAAAGGATTTCAAACGCTCCGACGAAATCCGTGACGAACTGAAAGCCAAAGGCTGGGTCGTGGAGGATTCGCCCAAGGGGCCGAAACTGAAGAAAGCATGAAACAACATCCAACATCCAACATCCAACATCGAACAACCAATCTGCGCGGCACTGGATGTTGGATGTTGGTTGTTGGATGTTGGTTGTTTCCCATCCCCCAATGAAAGGCCTCTTCATCACCTTCGAAGGCACGGAAGGCTGCGGCAAGTCCACGCAGGTGACGATGCTCGCCGAACGATTGCGCAAGCTTGGCCACACGGTGCGCGTGACGCGCGAGCCGGGCGGCACTCCCATCGGCGAGGAAATCCGCCACACGCTCAAGCACAGCAAGGACAACTCTGCGATGACGGGCGAAGCCGAGTTGCTCTTGATGAACGCCAGCCGCGCGCAACTCGTGCGCGAACTGATCCGCCCGGCGCTCGCGCGCGGCGAGATCATCATCAGCGACCGCTTTTATGATTCGACCATGGCGTATCAAGGTCACGGACGACAACTAAGTCTCGCCGCCGTGGCGCGCGTCATTGATCTCGCCGTTGGCGACACGCGGCCACACCTCACAATCCTCGTCACCGTCACGCCGGAAGTCAGCGCCACGCGGCTGCGTTCGCGTCAGGCCACCCTGCCCTTCGTGCGCGACCGCATTGAGGAAGGCGACCGCGCGTTCTTCGACCGCGTTTCACACGGCTACGAACTCATCGCGCTGGCCGAGCCGTTGCGCGTGCGCAAAGTGGATGGCACGGGCGAGGTTGCCGCCGTTCACGAAGCGGTCTGGCGGCACGTGGAAAAAGAACTGTCCCGCTTGACGGTGGGGCGTTGACGCCGGCATTGCGCCCGGCGGCGAGCGTGGCATCTTGATGCCAAGAGAATATTGAAGACGATATGATTGACGACACGATCAAAAAAATTGAAGCCCAGCTACAATCGTCGGAAGCCATCCCGGCCGAGCGGCGGCGCGAACTGCTGGAACTGCTCGCGAAGTTGAAGGCCGAGGTTGCCACGCTCTCACAGACGCATGGCGACGAGGCGCGAAGCATCGCGGGCTTCACACAGGTTTCCGCGCACGAAGCCACGCGCGAAACGCCGAATCCCGAACTGCTGGACCTCTCGCTGCAAGGGCTGCGCTCGTCGGTCGAAGGTTTTGAGAAGACGCATCCGAAGCTGGTCCAAGTTGTCAATTCGATCAGCAACACGCTGTCGAACCTCGGCATCTGAGCCGGGTGTGATTATAAACGGGTGAGGGGAATGGCGCTTAGATAAGGAAAAACGCGTCAGCAATTGTACGCGAATATAACTGGATCCTTGGAGCGAGTTGTTTCAAAGTGGCGCATGAAACAAACGACTCCATTCCTCGCTGGATTTTCAC
>SIBJ01000140.1 GCA_009695195.1 Pedosphaera sp. | reverse complement strand
TTTGCGAGGATCGCCTGCCGACCGCTGACCGAACTCGTGCGATTGAAGCTGGCGAAGAAGGTGAACGGATCGATTTCAGCTAGCGGGACGACTTTTCCTCCAGCATCTCGATCATTGAGAAGGATGACCTTCATCCCCTCCGACCTCATTTGTCCAAGCAAGCTGAGGAGTTCGGCTTGCCGGCCTTCAAATTCCAAAACCTTGCGGGCAATTTCGGAATAGATGGAAATCCAGGTGAAGCTCATAGATTGGAAATATGTTGTTCAGGTGAACCCGACGACGACGTGCTTGTAGCCCGCCGCGTCCCTGTTCTTGCGCAGCTTGTCGGCGGTGAGCCAGAGCATGGCCTCGAAGCCGATGGTGGCGGTGGGCTGGGCGGAGGGGCTGGGATTGGCGCGGGCCATGGGGAAAAGATTTATTCGCCGGGAATTGATCTGTCGATGTTCTGATCCGACGAAGATCCCCTCACCGGCCCACCGTCACGGAGCAATCGGTTCCCCGATCTACCGGTGCGTGTCCGCACCAGACCGGACCATTCGCGCGCGGCGTCTTCCACGATGGATTCGTTGAGGTTCATCTATCCGGGAACGACAGCCGATGCGTCTTTTGGATTTTGTCGCGCCATTCGTCCGCGAGCTTCGCCTTGGATGCAAACTCCGGCCAGCGTTTCACGGCTGCCTGCACTTCCTCGACAATGATCGCGGCGCGGCCCCGCTTTATCACCGCCGCTTTCGCGCACGCCTCGAAGTCGTCCATCCTGAAGCCGTCCCGTTTTCCATTCAGCGTCATCTGGTGCGTGGCGGTCCACGAGCCGGACGGATTGTAGCTATAGGTCACATCAAAGGCCGGCGCGAGCGACCACTCACCCTGCTGGTTCATCAGGAAGGCGATGTTCTTCACGTGGTCGTCCTGATTCCGCGCCACGATGTTGAAGACCATCCGCCGGAACTGTTGCTCCACCGCCGCCATCGGCAGCTTGAGCCGGCGGATCGTCAACAACGCCTGCTCGTAGGCGTAGGCCCCGGCCTGGTTGAAATCGAAATGTGCGAGCGCGCAGAGCGACTGCATGTGCAGCTTCGCGCCGCCCGCCAGGCGATCAAAGCGGCGCGTCATGAAATGTCGCCGCCCGTTTTCCTCCAGCAGCCGGCACTCGCTCATCGTGATGCCCGCCGCTCTCGCCATCAGGTGATAGGCATATTCGATGGTGCCGTAGCCCTTCGGGTCATCCAACTCCTTGTCCTTGTTACCCGCCACGCCGTCGAATTTCAGCAACCAGTATTCGAAACCGTCGCCCGCCGCGATCTGGCCGGAACGCACTTCGTTCGTTGCGCGATTCCACGCGATCACCGCCTTGGCCCTTGCTCCGCCGGCCGACGTGCCCACGCGCAAAATGTCGCGCAGCGCCTTTTCCTTCCCGGCCTCGTGAAAGTGTCCCTGTAAATCGCCGCGATGGGTGAGCACCTCGCCCGCCAGCCGCACCAACGCGTCGATCTCGATCTTCGTCGCCGCGCGCGGCTTGGGCCCCAGCACCGGGGCGAACTCCAGCGCCCCCATGCCGCGCGTGCCTGTGTAGCAAAGACGCTCCACCGCATTGAAACTCTCCGGCGTCCGGCCCCGCGTCGCCAACCACGCGTCGATCAGCGCCGTGCCAAACTTGTCCGGCAGCGAATCCGCCAGCAATCCTGTCAACCCATGAAAGGTGTTCCGCGGCAGGGCAGGAAACTCATACACGCGCTCGCTCAACGGCATCGTCAGCGGAGAAAGCTCGATCCCGCTGCGCGCAAACTCCGCGTCGTATTGAAACGCCGCAAATTCCCGCCCGTTTTCGAGTGCTACCGCGCCGATCGTCCGACCCCAAAGCTGCACCTTCGCGATCATGACGGTTCACCCCACGTCCATTTCTTCGGCGTCCCCGCCACCGCCTTTTTACCCGTGGCCCGCAGGCGCTTTCGGCCCATCTGTTTCAATTGTGCCATCGGACCATGAGCCGGCTCCGGCAACAGGGCCTCGAAACGCTCCAACAAACCAAGCGACCGGCAAACCCGCAGAAAACCCGAGAGCTGCGTCGCCACTTCCCCCGATTCCAGCCGCTCGACTGTACGCTTTGATACACCCGCCTGTTCCGCCAGCGCCGCCTGAGTCAGGTTGCGCTCAATTCGTGCACCTGCCAGACGCCCACCCAATTCTTGGAGAACGGCGTCATCGGTCAGTTGCGGAGAGAACTTCATATGCGTCAGATGTGACGAATTAAAGCCAGGTTGCACGTTTATTCGCCACTAATGACGAGTTAAGTCGAGCCTGCCCGATTTCGAGATTGCCGAAAACGTCCAAGCATTCCCCGTCGCGGTGGCCGTGGTGGCAGTCATGGTCATCGGCCCCATCACGACCGATCACTTCAACGGCGAGCAGATGCAGCACTCAAGTCCGTTGCGCTGTGCCCTCCGCGGTGGGTTCCCTCACTTCGCCTCGATCCACTGCACCGCGTCGATCACCACGTAACCGTCGGTGCCGGCGTTGGAAATCTCCACGTGGCCGGCGCGGCCTTTTTCGAAACGAAACGTGCCGACGGGCTCCAGCATTCCGTTCCCCGATGGTTTTTTCTTTTGATCCAGCGTCACCTTCGTCTCGCCATCCGCGTGACGGATCGTGACCGGCACCTTTGAGGCGCGGTTCCCGTTCATGGGATAGGCGACGAACACCTGAAAACGTCCCGCTTTCGGCAGGTCAGGAACGAAACGCGCGCTCTGGCTGCCCTTCTTCTCGTTGCCGTCGTGATGGTATCCGCTGCCAACGAAAGGCGCGTTCGCCGAGCTCATCCGGTCGAAGCCGGTGAGCGTCGCGTCCAAATCATCCACAACGATTCCGGGCAGCGTCGTCGGCACCCGAGCGGCGCGCGGCGGGAGAGGCGGGCTGTCGAAGTCGAGCACCTGTCCGTCTTTTTCCAGCCGCGCCTTCAGCTTCGCCGGATCGATGCGCTGGATGTCGACCCCCTGCTCGATCGCGTGGACCGCCGCCGTGGCGGAACTCTGGCCGAGCACCATGAACACGGGCTCCATGCGGATGCTGCCAAACGCGATGTGCGATGAACTGAGGCACGTGGGCGAGAGGAGGTTGGTGCACTCGGACGCCTTCGGGCGCAGGCTGCGAAAACTGATCGGATACGGCCGCACCCGCACCTGCACGTCGCCCTCGTTGCGCACGAAACCCTCCTTGGTGATGTAGCGTTGGATGTTGTGGGAATCCATGTTGTAGGCGCCCATGCCCACGCTGTCGGTCACGACCTCCGTGCGCGTACAGTTCTTTTCCGTCATCACATACTCGCTGATCATCCGGCGCGCCTCGCGCACGTAGAGCTGGCGCGGCCAGTTGTCGTTGTCGGTGAACTCGTCCTTCGCCAGCCCGATGCGCTGGAACTCGGCGCGCACTTTCTCCGGCACGCGCGGGCTGTTCGCGAGCGTCCACATCAGACCCTTCTGCCAGTCCTCGTGGGCCCGCCAGATCTTCGCGCGCGTGGCGTAATCAGCCTCCGGATACTCCCAGTTCTGGCCGATGAAATCCGTGCTGATCGCAAAATTATTGTTCGTGTCCGTCTTGCGGTTGGGCATCCACACCGGGTTCCACGGCACGCGGTGATCGCCGGCCTCGAAGTTGCGCAACAGCAGCTCGAACCACCGCGGATCGTAGTTCGCCGGTTTTTCCCACGCGCGACGGTTTTCCGGCACATCGGTCGTACACATGCGAAAATTGTAGGTCTGCACCTTGCGGTCGCCGGAGAATTCCTCGCCGGGTCCGTCGACATTGATCCCCGGCAGCACCCCGCTCCGCTTGTCACCGGGTTTCACATACGGGTCGACCTGCTTCGTGAACTGGTGGCTGACCGAGTGCGCCGCCTGCACGCCGTTGATGGTCTCGTTGTAGACGGAATTCGCCTCGCGACCGACGTGGTAGCTCACGCCCGCCTTCGCGAGCAGGTCGCCCTCGTAGGTCGCGTCGACAAACATCTTCCCGTCAAACGCCCGCCCGCTCTCCATCACGATGCGCGCGATGCGCGTTCCCTGCTTTACGACGCCTTTCGCCAGATCGAGCCGCTCGCCCTTGATCACCGTGACCTTGTCCGCGACTTCCCGAAGCATGTCGTCGTAGGTCTGAGTCGCGACGTGCGGCTCGAAGGTCCACATCGTCTTCTCGTCGGGATCGTTCGCGCTGCCGCGGCGGTTGACGTAGTCCGCGCGCGACTGGTGCCTCCAGTTTTCGGGCTTCTGGTAGTGCTGCCAGATGCGCCCGTAGAACTCGCGCGAGACGCCACCGATGGCGCGTTTGTTCCCGATGTCAGTCGCGCCGAGCCCGCCGGTGGTGAGGCCACCGAGGAATTGGGTGGGCTCGATCAGCACGGCGGTCCGGCCCATCCGCGCGGCCTGAATCGCGGCGATCACGCCGCCCGAAGTGCCACCATAAACGACGAGATCGTACGAGGGTGTCGCCGCGCGGGAAACGAACGCGGTGAGGAGAAAGAGCGGGAGAAAAAGAAAGCGCATGACCGGAAACGGTGACAAAACTGGGCGCGGCGACGAGCCTGTTTGTGCGTTGGTCGCGCCGGAGGGCGCAGCTCGGTTTCTTGGACTGCAAAGGGCCTTTTGGTGGGCCGTGCGCTCCGCGCGCGGCCTGGCGGATCTCATCGCTTCTCACAATCCGTCGCCCGCGGAGCGGCCGACCCACCTTAGACAATCCTTGCCCGCTTCGCGTCACCCTTCACGTCAAACCGCGTGATCAGCCGGCGCGTGTTGGCATACGGCGGCGCACTTCGTCGACCTCCACAACCGCACCATGATTGTGCAGCCAGAGCATCTGCCACGAGCGGCAGCAATGATCAACGATACGTCTTGTCGTCCGCGCGCTTCAAGTCCACGTCGTCGGCCAGGACACCGAGGGTCACGATCGCAAACGTGAACACTTCCGTGCCCGGTTCGAGGTGGCCGCCAAAGGCGCGCTTTTCATTGGCGAACGTGATGTGCGGGTGAACCTGCCCGTCGATCACATAGCCGCTCATGTTGGTGATGTCGGCCGGTGCCATGGGATCCTTCAAGTAGACGTTCTTCGAGGGGAAATCGCGGTTGCTCACGACGTGGAAGTGATAACCGCGGACCGAGCCAGCGGCGGCCAGAATCACCGCCTGGCGGATTTTCCGTTCCTTCACCATCCGCTCCAGTCCGGCCAGCAAGTCCGTCTGGTGTTTGAACCGCAGGATCACCACCCGTTCGAATTTTCCCTCGATCGCATACACGTCGGGCACCTCGGGACTGAGCGATTTGGCGTCGAGTGCGGGCGTGGTCGCACGGACGACTTCGGTGCGGGTTTCGGCGCCCGCGAGCAACCGCGCCGATAGGAGAAAAGCAAATGCGAGCAGGGAAGTTTTCATGGGTGAGGATAAAACGGCGTGCCGGAAAATCATCCCCAAGACGATGAGATTCGCCTCATCGCATGCGCGGCACTCACCTGGGTGCATCACCATGTCGTAACGATTCAGTCCAGGTGGAGCGGCTTGACCTCAAGCCGCTGAACGCGAGAGGGACCGGGCCAAAGCGAGTTGAGGTCAACTCGCTCCACCTTTCAGTGGTTTCGTTTTCGGAGCAGAAACGAGGTTCGACTGCATGGACACGAGGCTTACGGTCTTTCCCTGGACCTTGCGGGTCCGCTTTCGGCGATGGGCGCTGGGGCAGGATGGCAAAGGAATCGGTGGCAGAGGAATAAATCCGCCGACCTTTCATTCCCTTGCCACCCATTCCTCTGCCAAAAGTCCCCGACGACCGCGAAATTTGCCATGGTAATAGCTATCGCAGCCCAAAAAAACTTTAGCGCCATTCGGCCTTATGCCCCGACAGCGGACACGCTCCAAATAATCGGGGCGTAAAGCCCCTCCCACAATCTGACTGCTGAAGAATTTCTGCCAAGTGAACCGTCGATCGGGAGATGCGCCCCTCGCCAAGGGACCGTCCTTTTTGGTTTTGCGTGCCGCCCCGGCGCGCGGTGGTGTGGTGGTCCCTCCCCATGCTCACGCACCCTCGTCTCCGCTCCATTGTTTTTGTCTTCGCAGCCATCGCCGCTCCGGTTTCAGCCCAGATCGACACCGTCCAGACCATCGCGCCCGGCGTGTATTTTCACCAGGGCGACATCCGGCGCGGGCACAGCAACAACGGTTGGATCGTATTCGAGGACTTCGTGTTCGTGATCGAGGCGAACTTTCCCTCCGGCGCCAAGGTGGTCATGCCGAAAATCCGGGAAACGAGCGACAAGCCGATTCGTTTCACCTTCAACACGCATCACCACGGCGATCATGCCTACGGCAACCAATTGTGGGCCGACGCCGGCGCCACGCTCGTCGCCAGCACTGGCGCGCTCGCGGAAATGAAGACGGCGGAAACGGGTTTCTTCGGCGGCGCGCCGGGACGATGGGAGGGCGCGGCGAAAAATCGCCCTGACGTCGCCGAGTCGAAGTTGAAGCCGCCGACCCTCTTGTTTCCTCGCGAGCTGTTTTTCGATGACGGCAAACGCCGCGTCGAATTGCGCTGGTTCGGCGTGGCGCACACCAAGGGCGACGGGTTCGTGTGGCTGCCGAAGGAAAAAATTCTCTTCACCGGCGACGCCTGCGTGAACGGCCCGCACAACTTCGTCGGCGACGGCGATGTCAGCGCCTGGATCAAAACCCTCGAGGCCGTGAAACAACTTGGCGCCGAGAAAGTCGTTCCGGGCCACGGCCCGATTGGCGGCCCGGAAATCCTCGCCGACCAGCAGACGTATTTTGTCGAACTGCAACGCCGGATGAAGGCGCTGGTTGACGCGCGGCGTACACCGGCGGAGGTCAAGGCCGCCGTGCCCGGGGTCGCGGCCGAGTTGAAAACGATTCCGAACATCGCACGCTACGTGCCGGCCTCGCTGACGGCCACGGCGGAGAAAGTTTTCCGCGAGCTCGGTGGCCAGCCCTTTCCTCCGTGAAGAATTTTCTTCGCGAGTTCGCAGCTGGCTCGCTGCTCGTCACGTCGGCCTGCGCCGCGGTGGTTGCGATCGACACCTCCGGGTTTAACGATGCGACGCATCATTGGCGCGGGATCAAGGAGCCGGAGCGCGTCATGCAGGTTTTGCCCGACCAGCCGTCTTATACGGCGACACAGGTGCGCGAAATTGCGGCCAACGTGCTGCTCTTTCAGCGCGACAACGGCGGGTGGCCGAAAGACTACGACATGATGGCCGTGCTCACCGAGGAGCAAAAAAAGGCCGTCCGCGACACGCACGCCGCCACCGACACGACGTTCGACAACCACACGACCCACCCGCAGGTCGACTATCTCGCGCGGGCCTTCGCGCAACTCGGCGACGCGGCATATCGAGCGGCGTGCGAGCGTGGTTTCGATTTCATGCTCGCCGCGCAATACGCGCATGGCGGGTTTCCCCAGCGCTGGCCGAATCCGAAGGGGATCGGCGCGCGCATCACGTTTAACGACGGTGTGATGATCGGCTGCCTGACGGTGCTCAAGGCCGCGGCCGATCACGCGCCGCATTTCGCCTGGCTCGACGACACCCGGCGGCAACGCGCTGCCGCCGCGGCCCGGCGCGGCGTGGAATGTCTCCTGCGGTGCCAGACGCGCGTGGATGGCGCGCTCACGGGCTGGGGCCAGCAGCACGATGAGAAGTCGTTCGCGACGACGGCGGCGCGGACCTTCGAACTCGCCTGCACGTCGCCCTTGGACACGACGGAGATCGTGCGGTTTCTGATGACCTTGGAGAAGCCGGACGCGGATGTCGTGGCATCGGTCGAGAGCGCCGTGGCGTGGCTGCGGCAAGTGAAGTTGACGGGCATCCGCGTCGAGCGGATCGCGGCGCCCGAAGTGGAATTTGTCCGACACAAGACCAACACCGATGTGATCGTCGTGAAGGACGACAAAGCGCCGCCGCTCTGGGCGCGCATGGTGGAGGTCGGTACGAACCGGCCGATTTTCGCGAGCCGCGACGGCATCAAGGTCTATTCGCTTGCCGAGGTGGATCGCGAGCGGCGCACTGGGTCGGGCTGGTATGTCGTGTCGCCGCGGAATCTGCTCGACCGCGAGTATCCGAAGTGGCGTGACGCGATCGCCGCGGGGCGGTAGGCCGAAATGTCTCGAGGCGGAAGAATTCCCTCAAACCATGTTTGGGAACGCTAATCTGCGCTAATCTTCGCTAATCCCAATCCGTTCAGATAAAATGTCGTGCCGACGACAGGGTGGGTTCGAGAATAAGCTTCCTTCCGCAGGGCGCGTCAGGCGTGATGCGGAGTTCCCAACCCAT
>SIBJ01000027.1 GCA_009695195.1 Pedosphaera sp. | reverse complement strand
GTGCGCGCCGAAGTGGATTTGGAGGCCAATCAAATCCGTTGCTACCGGCTGCGTCGGCACGCGCCGGACGAACAGCCACTGGCCAAAACTTTCAAATATGTGTTTCCTAAAAAGCATTTTCATCCCACCTGACCAACAACTGATGACACCTCGATTTTCACACTTCCACTGACCAACAACTGATGACACTTGCCCGTTCATTCGTGGTTGTCCGCTCTCACACGGCGATCGGCGCTTTGATGGACGGGTGCGGGTCGTAGCCGGTGAGTTCAAAATCCTCGAACTTAAATTTATCAATGTGCTTCACCGCCGGATTCAGCTTCAAGACCGGCAATGGTCGCGGCTCGCGCGCGAGTTGGAGTTTCGCCTGCTCGACGTGGTTCGAGTAAAGGTGCAGGTCGCCGAAGGTGTGGACGAAATCGCCGGGCTTCAATCCGCAGACCTGCGCGACCATCAGCGTGAGCAGCGCGTAGCTCGCGATGTTGAAGGGCACGCCGAGAAAAATATCCGCGCTGCGCTGGTAAAGCTGGCAACTCAATTCACCTTCGCTCACGTAAAACTGAAACATCGTGTGGCAGGGCGGCAACGCCATGCTGTCAATGTCCGCGACGTTCCACGCGCTGACGATCAGCCGGCGGCTGTCGGGATTGCTCTTGATTTCCTCGATCACCTTGGCGATCTGGTCAATGCCCCAACGGCTGGTCCGCAGCCGCGGGCCGATGGGCGTCACGCCATTGCCGTTCTCGGACTCGCCGAGGTCAAAGAGAGTCGGCTGACCGCCGGCGGTCGCGGGCGATTTGCGATGCCGGCTGGTCTTCACCCAATGCCGCCATTGCTTGCCGTAAACCGGGCCGAGGTTGCCGTGTTCGTCGGCCCACTCGTCCCAAATCGTCACCTTGTTTTCCTGCAAGTACCGGACGTTCGTCTCGCCGCGAATAAACCACAGCAATTCGTAGATGATGGAGCGCAGGTGCAATTTTTTCGTGGTGAGCGCGGGAAAACTTTTCCGCAACGGGAACCGCGCCTGCGCGCCGAACACGGAAAACGTGCCGGTGCCGGTGCGGTCGGCCTTGAACTTGCCGTGCTCCATGACCTGCCGGAGCAAATCGAGATACTGGATCATGCCGGGGGAAATTCTTAACCGCGAAACACACGAAAGACACGAAAGAAAAATTCCAAGCACCAACCTCCAAGCTCCAGAGAAACTTCAAACATCAAACACCAAACAAGGTGCGGGCGGCCAATGCGGGATTTGGAATTTGAAGCTTGATGTTTCTCTGGACGTTGGAGCTTGGAATTTGGAGCTTCAAACCCCCTCAACGCCCTGTGGCTTGGCGGCTTTGAACGGAGAGTTCTCGGGTGATTTGACCGGCGCGGCTTCAGTTTTTTGCGCCGCGCGCTTCACCTCGAAGTCCGCCGGGATCTTGATCAGCTTGCGCTGCTTGGCCAGTTCGTCGAGGAAGACGATGACGAGACTTTGGAGGTTGCGCTTCTGGCGGTGGAGGAAGTACGCGAACAACGGCAGCGTGAGCAGCAACAGCGCAAGCCATTTCAGCCACCCGCCGAAAAACCCGACGACCAACGCCTCCAATCCGAGCAACGACCAGAACAGGACGTGCGCCTGCAACGACCAGTTCGCGCGCAGCCGGCAGCGGATGAGCTGGCGATTGTTCGGGTGGTCCTCGGCGACGGTCGTGAGTTGAAGATGACTCCAGCGGTTGCCGTAGATTTCCACGTCGAATTCGCTCCAGCCGATGTCCGAGCGGTTCGGCCAGCCGCGGCGGTCGAGTTCTTCGAGGATGGCGGCGACCAGTTCCACGCGTTCGGTGCGGCGCTCGGCCCAGTAGCGCACTTCGCCGAGCGTCGCGACGCCGTCGCGCAACGTCACCGAGTCGAGGTTTTCGCGCGTAGGCGTGGCGAGCGGGCGCAATCGCAACCGGCCCGAGTACCGCGCCCAGCCGCGCTCGATGGGTTGAAGAAAAAACAGCAGCGCGACGAGCGGGCGCGACCACCAGCGGCGTTTGATTTTGGGCAGCGACGCCTGGAGTCCCGCCGCCACGCAAACTCCAATCGAGATCAACAGGCTCGCGATGGCCAGCGACAGCAGATAGTGAAACGTGCCGGACAAAACCCACAGCGGCAGCGTGACGAGCACGTGATATTCGAGCGTCGTCAGCAGCATCAACGTCAGCGCTGGCTCGCTCGCGTAAAGCGTTTGGAAGGGCGCGCTGCCGAAGATGCCGCGGTAGATGATCGGCGCGCGCAACAACACGCCGAATTTCGACGACGCATAAATCCGCCCGCGCCACACGCTGTCGCCGAAGGAATTGAAATACTCGGGATGTTTCCGCACGAGCAACGCCTCGGCTTCGCCGTAGCCGCGCTGCTGTTTGAGATACGCGCGAACGTTCGACCGGCGGTAATGCCACACGAACGCCGACGGACTGAAGCCGATCTTCATTCCGGCCTGTTGCAACCGCCAGCAGAGGTCCACGTCGTCGCCGGCTTTGGTGAAGAGGGGATCGAAGCACCCGATGTCGAGCAGCGCCGATTTGTGGAACGCCATGTTGCAGCCGGGAATGTGTTCGGCTTCGCGGTCGCTCAGCATCACGTGCGCGGGGCCGCCCGGCGAGAGCATCACCGCGGACGCGACCGCGGAATCTTCCGGCGGCAGGAGGTTCGGCCCGCCCACGCCGGCGAACTCGCCGCTCCGCAAATCCGCGACGAGATAATACAGCCAGTCCGCATCCGCGCGGCAATCCGAGTCCGTGAACGCGACGATCTCGCCCGCGGCAGCGGCGATGCCGGTGTTGCGCGCGACCGAGAGACCGAGGTTCGTGCCGTGGCGGAAATAACGAAACCGTCCGTGCTCGGCGCTGATGACGAGTTGCTGCGGCGCGGGTTCGGCGCTCGGCGGAATCTCCGATTTGCCCCAGCGGAATTGTTGCGCGAGCTGCGGCGTGGTGTCCGTCGAGCCGTCGTCCACGAGAATGACTTCGTAGTCGGGATAATTCAGCCGCGCCAGCGAATCGAGACAGGCTTTCAGCGTGCGGTCGCCGTTGTAGCTGGCGACGACGACGGAAACTTTCGGCGCGCGCGTGAGCGGGAAATGCGGCGCGGCGGCAAAAACTTTTTGAACGACGGCGAACGATTCTTTCTTTTCCCGCGCCGCCGTGGTGAGGCCCATCTTCCAATCCTCGACCGGCTGCCCGCCGCGATGCCAGTCGTCCGTGAAGCTGAACACCACCGCGCCCGCGAGACCGGCGCGGAAGGCGAGTTCGATCTGCCACGAAAGCATTTCGCATTTCGCCGGCTCGCCTTCGCGCAGGGAATCAATCCCGAATTCGCCGAGCACCAGCGGCTTGCTCTCGGCCATCATTTGCAACCGCGCGAGATAATTTTTGAACGGCTGCGGCTGGTGCAAATAGACGTTGAAGCAGAGAAAATCGAGCGTCTGCGGCCGGAGAAATTCCGTCGGCGGATAATTGGCGAACGTGCAGAGACATTCCGGGTCAATGCGCTTGGCTTCGAGCACGAGTTCGTCAATGAAGTCCGCGACCTTCGCCGCACCGCTCCAACGCGCGATGTCGGGCGGGATCTCATTCGCGACGCTGTAGGCGAAAATGGCGGGGTGACGCGCGGTGGCGAAGACCGCCTTGCGGACGGCATCGCGCGCGGCTTCGCGTTGCTCGCGCGAATCGAGGAAGCAAAGATGTTTGTTCCACGGGATGTCAATGAGCAGGAGCAAGTCATGTTGCGCCGCGAGGTCGAGAAACCAGCGCGGCGGGACGTGATAGACGCGCAGCAGGTTCGCGCCAAGCTCGCGCGTGAGCGTGAAGTCGCGAGCCGTTTGCTCGGGCGTAGCGAAGGGTTCGCCGGCGGCGTTGGGCGCGAAGGGGCCGTACGCGACGCCCTTCAAGTAAAACTTTTGGGGGCCGCGGCGAAAAAATTTGCCGTCCACGGACACACGCGGATGGCTGGCGACCGGTTCGGTCATGCGAGTTGGACGGAAGCTGCGTGCATTTTAGTCATCGGCGGGCTATTCGATAGCAAACGTCGGGCACGGACGCAAGTTGGCGACGGCGCGCGGCCGTCCCCGGCCGCAGCGGTGCGATTGCATGAGAACGGCCCAAGTTACATTCCTGAGCCGGTTTGCGATTCGGAAGTGCTGCGGCCGGGACAGCCGCGCTCCTCGGTTTTTTCGCCGTAGTTGAAGCTCATCGCGCCGCCGATCAGGTTCACGACGGAAATATTTTTTAGGCCCAGTTCCCGCATCCGCGCCTCGACGCCGCGTTGCGCCGGATAATGTTTCAACGATTCCAGAATATAGGCGTAGGCGTCAATCTGCCTCGCGAAAACCAATCCGAACACCGGAACGCACAGCCGCAGGTAGCCGAAGTAAAGCGTTCGCCAAAGCGCGCTGTCCGGTTTGCCAAAGTCCAGCACCACGACGCGCCCGCCGGGTTTGGCCACGCGGATCATTTCGCTCAAGCCGGTTTCCCAACTGGCGAGATTGCGCAGGCCGTAACCCACCGTCACCGCGTCGAAGGTGCTTTCTGCGAACGGAAGGTTCATCGCGTCGCCGCAAACAAAATTCAGTTTTCCACTTTCAGCTTTCTGCTTTTTTGCTTCCGCCACCGTGATCATTTGCTCGGTGAAATCCAGACCCGTCACTTCCGCTCGTTTTGCGGCGAGCGCAAAGGCGATGTCACCCGTGCCACAGCAAACATCCAGCGCGCGATCGCCGGGCTTCACGTTCGCCAGGGCCACGAGCCGTCGTTTCCAGCGGCGGTGCATGCCGAAGCTTTGCACGTCGTTGATGAGATCATAACGCCGCGCGATGGTCGCGAAGAGGGCGTGGACCTTCGCCGCGCGCTGCTCGCCGGGGGCGTAAAACGTGTTGCTCACCGGCGCGAAGTCTAGCTTTGGCAAATCCCGGTCGCAAGGCGCATGGAATTTGTTTTGTCCCGCCCAGCGACCCACGCTAAAGTCAGTGGCTGTGAACCCACGTTGGTCAAAACGGTTTTGCGTCGCGTTACTCGCTGTCGCCTCGGCGGCGAATGCGGTGCCCACGGCGGAACAGCTTTCCCAACTGCCGCCGCCCGCCGATCACCCGGTCAACTTCACGAAGGAAATCAAACCCATCCTCGAGGCGCGCTGCGTGAACTGCCACGGCCACGGCCGGGCGAAGGGCGACTTCCGGATTGATTCGCGGGAGACATTTCTCAAAGGCGGCGGCACCGGCGCGGCGATCGTGGAAGCCAAAAGCGCGGAAAGCTATCTCATCGAACTCGTCATGGGTTTCGATCCGGACAACGTGATGCCGAAGAAGGGCACGAAGCTCACGCACGAGCAGATCGGCTTGCTGCGGGCGTGGATTGACCAGGGCGCGAAGTGGGACGCGGGAATTTCCTTCGCGCGCGCCGAACCGCTGAACCTCAAGCCGCGCCGGCCCGCATTGCCCGCGAGCCGCGCCAAAGATGCGAACGCGATTGATCGGCTGCTCGCGCCCTATTTCGCCGCGAACAAAACCAAACCCGCGAAGCCGGTGGATGACCGGGTGTTCGCGCGGCGCGTTTATCTGGACGTCGTCGGTCTGGTTCCGCCGCCGGACGCGCTCGAAAAATTCCTGGCCGACAAATCGCGCGACAAACGCGTCCGACTCGTCCGACAACTTCTCGCCGACAACGAAAACTACGCGCTGCACTGGATGTCGTTCTGGAACGACATGCTCCGCAACGATTACAAAGGCACGGGCTACATTGACGGCGGGCGCAAGCAGATCACGCAATGGCTCTACTCCTCGCTCGAAACGAACAAACCCTACGACCGCTTTGTCGCCGAACTCGTCAGTCCCGCGCCCGCATCCGAAGGTTTCGCGAAAGGCATCGTCTGGCGCGGCGTCGTGAACGCAAGCCAGATGCCGCACATGCAGGCGGCGCAAAACATTTCGCAGGTGTTCATGGGCGTGAACCTCAAGTGTGCGAGCTGCCACGACAGTTTCATCAATGACTGGACGCTCGCCGACGCTTACGGTCTCGCCGGAGTTTACGCCGACGGCCCGCTCGAAATGGTTCTCTGCGACAAGCCCACGGGCAAAACTGCCGCGCCGAAATTCATTTACCATCAACTCGGCGAACTGGAGACCTCCACGAATAAAGCCGTCCGGCTTGAACACCTCGCGCAGCTCATCACCAAGCGCGAGGATGGCCGGCTCCCGCGCACGCTGGTGAACCGGTTGTGGCAAAAGTTTTTTGGGCGCGGCCTCGTCGAGCCGGTGGACGACATGGAAAAGCCCGCGTGGAACGCGGACGTGCTCGACTGGCTCGCGGAGGATTTCGCCGACCACGGCTACGACGTGAAGCATTTGATCGAGACGATGCTGGCTTCACACGCGTATCAAATGCCCGCGGTGCCGGCCACCGAACAAACCGCCACAGCGTTCGTGTTCCGCGGCCCGCAGGTGCGCCGTTTGTCCGCCGAACAATTCCGCGACGCGGTGGGCGCGCTGTCTGGCCGCTGGTATGAGAAGCCCGCCGGGCAAATCATCCGCGCGGACGGGACAACGAACCATTTCACCGCGACGCGCGCCGCGCTGGTTCCGGCGGATACTTTGCAGATCGCGCTCGGCCGGCCCAATCGCGAGCAGGTCGTCACCGTGCGCTCGCCGACGGCGACGACGTTGCAGGCGCTGGAACTCACGAACGGCTCGGAACTGGCCGCCCTGCTCGCGCGCGGCGCGGAAACCGCCGTCGCCAGCCGGACCGGAGTTGCCAACCAGAGTCTCGTGGTCGGAGTGTATCAGAAGGCGCTCGGTCGCAAACCGACGGCGAAAGAATTGCAGACCGCGCGCACACTCGTCGGCCAGCCCGCGCAAAAGGCCGGCGTGGAGGATTTGCTGTGGGCGCTGACGATGTTGCCGGAGTTTCAATTGATTTATTGAGGAACGAAATATGAGCAGCCATTCCAACTGGTCGCGCCGTGGCTTTCTGAAAACCGCCAGTGCGGCGACGCTCTCCGCGTTGGCGGCTGGCTTTCCGCGCATCGCGTCGGCGAACGAAATCGAAAAAATCAAGGCGACTGCCGACACGGTGATCGTGCTTTGGATGGGCGGCGGCATGGCGCACACCGAGACGTTCGATCCGAAACGCTACACGGCGTTCGAGAAAGGCATGGCGCCGGACGCGTTCCTCAGCACGTTCCCGAGCATCCCGACGGCGGTGGACGGCATCCGGTTTTCCGAAGGGCTGGAAAAAATGGCCGCGGTGATGGATCGCGGCACGCTCATTCGCAGCTACACGGCGGGTGATCTCGGTTTCATTCTGCACTCGCGCCATCAATACCACTGGCACACCGGCTACGCGCCGCCGCAAACTGTCGCCGCGCCACATCTCGGCGCGGTCATGTCGCGCACGCTTGGCCCGCTGAATCCCGCCGTGCCCGCGTTCATCAACATCGGTCAGCGTTTCGACAACGGCGAGGCCGAGGAGTTGAAGGCGTTCACGACCGCTGGTTTTCTCGGCAGCGAATACGGCCCGTTCAACATCCCGTTCCCCGATCAGGCCGCCGACACCGTGCGCCCGCCCGGTGACATGACGCCGGGCCGCTTCGAGGACCGGAACAAGTTTTACAAAAAACTTCTCGCCGCCAGCCCGGTCGGCGAACACGGCAGCGATTATCAAAAGGAATCGCTCCTGCGCTCGCTCGACAACGCGCATCGCCTGCTCAGTTCGCCCGCGGCGAAGGCGTTTGACCTCGCACTCGAACCACTCGAGAGCATCCGCAAATACGTTCCCGGTTATCAGCCCGGCCAGAAATTTGACGCCAAGCGCGACCGCATGGGCGCGAAGTACGAGGACGAAATGGTCGGGCGATTCGGTCTCGGGTGTCTGCTCGCGCGGCGGCTGGCGGAAGTCGGCGCGCGTTATATCGAGGTCACGACGGAATACATCCCGTTCCTCAACTGGGACACACACGAGAACGGCCACTCGCGTCTGGTCGCGATGAAAAAGCAGATTGACGCGCCCATCGCGCAACTCGTGCTCGATCTTGAAGCGCGCGGCCTGCTCAACCGCACGCTCATCGTGCTCGCGAGCGAGTTCAGCCGCGACGCGATGATTGAAGGCAAGCCCGACAAGCTGATCAAGAACCAGGTCGAGGTGCCGGACAAGGTCGAGGACCCGAAGCATTACGGCATGCACCGGCATTTCACCGACGCCGGCTGCGTGCTGCTCTACGGCGGCGGCGTCAAGAAGGGCCATCTCCACGGCCTCACCGCCGACGAACGCCCGTGCAAAACGATCAAAGACCGCGTGGTCATCGAAGATTTGCACGCGAGCATCTATCGCGCGGTGGGAATTTCGCCGAAGCTCGCCTACGAGATCGAGAAGCGCCCGTTCTACACCACGCGCGACGGCGAAGGGAAACCGGTGATGGAACTGTTCGCCTGATCGCACATTCCAAATTTAACGCAGAGACGCGGAGAACGCGGAGAAACGCGGAGGCTGAAAACAAAAATACCCGGCGGAATTTCCACTTCTGAAAATCTCTGCGCCTCTCCGCGTTCTCCGCGCCTCTGCGTTTCCCTTAGTCCGCCGCCGTCAGCCGGATGATTTCCCGCAGCGAGGTCGCAGGTTCAAATCCCGTCACGCGCGCGAGTTTTTCCACGAGGGGTTTGCGGCGGCGCATATCGTCGAAGCCCGGCGCGTAGGCCTGCGAATAGGGAACGAACTCCACGGATGATTTCGAGCCGAGCGTTTCGATCACAAGTTTCGCCAGCTCGTGAATCGAGATTTCTTCTCCGCCGCCGATGTTGAAAACTTCACCGCGCGCCGCCGCTGAATTTTGCAATCGCACCAGCGCCTCCACCGTGTCGAGCACGTAACAGAAGCAACGCGATTGCTGGCCGTCGCCGAAAACTTTCAAGGGCGCGCCGGACTTCGCGGCGGCAATAAAGCGCGGCAGCACCATGCCGTAACGTCCCGTCTGGCGCGGGCCGACGGTGTTGAATAACCGCGCGATGACGACGGGCAGCGCGCGCTCTTTGGCGAACGCGAGCGCGAGAAATTCGTCCATCAGCTTCGAGCACGCGTAGCTCCAGCGCGATTGATGCGGCGGGCCGATGAGCAAATCGTCTTCCTCGCTGAACTCCGCCTTCTGGCTCTTGCCATAAACCTCCGAGGTCGAAGCCATCAGCACCGGCACGCGCGCCGGCGCCGCCGCTTCGAGCAACACTTCCGTTTCGTGCAGGTTCGTTTCGATGACGTGAATCGGCGACTTCACGACGAGTTCGACGCCCACCGCCGCCGCGAGATGATAAATCGCCTCCGCTCCGGCCACGAGTCCGGGTAATTCCACGCACGCGGAAATCTTCGCGGTGATGACGCGAAGATTCGGTTGCTTCTCGACGGTGCGCAGATTTTCCAGACTGCCGGTTGAGAGGTCGTCCACGACCACAACACTCTTGCCATCACTCAGCAATCGCTCGACGAGATGGGAGCCGATGAATCCGGCGCCGCCGGTGACGAGGACGTGTTTCATTTCAACGCCTCGGCTGTGGCCTCCGCCAGTTTCTGTCGGAACGCGGGGTCGGCGATCTTGCGCGCCTCGCGAACGTTCGAGAGATAGCCGCCTTCGATCAACACCGCGGGACGATTTTGTCCGCGCAGCACGGTGAGGAAACGCGCCCGGCGCACCGCGCGATCCAGATGGCCGTTCACCTTCAGCACGGCTGCGTGCAAGCGCACCGCGTAGGCCAGGTTCTGTTCGTCGAATGTGTTATTCGGCAAAATTTCCGCCAGGATGTCTTCGCGTCCCCGCACGAGGCTCGACGCCATGCCGGTCGGCGTGAGGCAATAAGTTTCGAGTCCCGCGGCGTCGGGGCTGCCGCCGCCCGAGGAATTGAAGTGCAAGCTGACGAACAGATCCGCGCGATGCTGTTCGGCGAAATCCACGCGCTCCGCCAGCGAAACATCCACGTCGTTGGTGCGCGTGAGCAAAACTTGCCAGTTGTTCGTTTCGAGCAAGCGCGCGAGCCGCAACGCCCAATCGAGCGTGAACTCTTTTTCAAGGCGATTGTCCGCCTTGCTGCGCGTGCCAGTGTTTGAACCGCCGTGACCGGGATCAATCACGATCACGCGATCCGGAGCGGCAGCCGGCCGAAACGCCCGCAGCAACGGCTCGATGTTTTTGTGTAAATCGAGCGCGTGGACGAACACCTGTCCGTTCGTCAACTGCGGGGCGAAGCCGAATCGGATTTCCAGATTCTCCCAGTGCGCGGACAAGCTACCCATGTTCAGCGTCAGGACGCCGGTGTTGGCCACGAGCGCGAAGCTCTCCACCGGTCCGACGGTCACGCGGCGTAATGCGCCGAGACCGTGAGACGTGGCCCAGCGATTCAGCGACTGCCATTTCGCTTCCGGCTGCGGCGCGGCTTTCGGCGCAGTGGGCGCGATGTGGGGCGGCGGCGGGACGACCACTGTGATTTCCGGCGCGGGCTTGTTGGTTTCGACGGCGACGTTTTCCCAATCCGGCGGGCGGTCTTTCGGCGGCGGAGTTTTGGCTGTTTGGCGCGTGGCCGTCGAGCAACCGGTCAAGAGGACCAGCGCACACAGAATCGCTCCCGCCAGTTTTTGCACGCGGCCATTGTGCGAAGGGAACTAGCCGACTCAAGTTGTTTCGGGCTGCGCATTGCGTTCGCAAGATTGCACGCGCGCCGCGAGTCCGGTAAAGTGCGCGTTCCGTGACCAAATCAAAAACCAAAGAAACCCCGATGCGCGTGGGTTTGATCTCGCTCGGCTGCGCGAAAAATCTCGTGGACGCCGAAATCATGCTCGGCTCGCTGCTGAAGGACGGCGTCGAGATCACCAACGACGCGGCCAAAGCCGACGTCGTGATCGTGAACACTTGTTCGTTCATTGACTCGGCGCAGGAGGAAAGTGTGGACACGATCCTGGAATCTTCCGAAGTCCGTGAGGCGAAGAACCGCGGGCAGGGCCTCGTGGTTTCCGGTTGCCTGCCACAACGCTTCCGCGATGAACTTCCGAAACTTTTCCCCGAGGTGGACGCGTTCATGGGGATTGATCAGGTGGCGAACGTGACCGAGATCGTGAAGCAGGCGATGGAACGGCGGAAGTCCAAAGTCCAAAGTCCAAAGTCTAAAGTCCAAAGCCCAAAGTCCAATGTCGCCGCGCGGTTACGCGAGTTGGAGCGGGATAAATCGCCGGACGAACACGAAAAAGCGGAGGCCTTGCGCGGCACAGAAAAGTTCGGCAAAACCAAAACCTCCGTCACGCACTTGACGCAGCCCGCAACACGCAACACGCCCCCAGCATCGCTGATCGCCAATCGCCAATCGCCAATCCTGGAAGTCCACGCCCGCCCCACCTACATCCCCGACTTCGGCACACCGCGCTTTCGGCTTACGCCGCGGCACTTCGCCTACGTGAAGATCGCGGAGGGCTGCAATCATCCGTGCAGCTTCTGCATCATTCCCCGGATGCGCGGGTCGCATCGCAGCCGCACGCAAGCTGATGTGGTGGCGGAAGCGAAGGCGTTGCTCGCGGATGGCGTGAAGGAATTGAATCTCATTTCGCAGGACTCAACTTACTACGGCCTCGATCTGCGGGCGAATCATTCGCGGGCGATCTCGTCACCGGAAAAATTCTCCGCCGCGGCGAAATCTTTGCCGGCGGATTCCACGACCATTTGCTCGCTGCTGCGCGAATTGAATTCGTTGCGGGGAGATTTTTGGATCCGATTGCTCTACACGCATCCCGCGCACTGGACGGATGAACTGGTCCAGACCATCGCGGAGTGTCCGAAGGTCGCGCGCTACGTGGACATCCCGCTGCAACATATCCACGGCAACATGCTCGAACGGATGCGGCGCGAAACTTCGCGGCAATACATCGTGGACCTGCTCGCGAAGATTCGCGCGGGCGTGCCGGGCATCGCGCTGCGGACGACGTTCATTGTTGGTTTCCCCGGCGAGACGGAGGCGTGCTTCGACGATCTGCTCGGCTTCATCGGCGAAACAAAGTTCGAGCGCCTCGGAGTTTTCGCCTACTCGAAGGAGGACGGCACGCGCGCCGGCGCGATGGCCGGCCAGATTTCCGACAAGGTAAAGCAGCGCCGCCGCGAACTCGCGATGGCTGCGCAGCACAAGGTGGCCGTGGCAGTCGCGGAGTCATTTGTCGGGCGCACGCTCAACGTGCTCGTCGAGGGCGAGGCGAGCGCGAAGCAATTGCAGCAGGCGAACGTGAGTTCGTGGGAGCACGGATTCATCCGCGACGCTGATGCGCACACGGCGCAGCTCAAGGGCCGTTATCTCATTGCGCGCGGTGAGGCGGACGCGCCGGATATTGACGGGCGGGTTTACATCCGCGGCAAGTTGTCCGTCGGCGGGTTCGCGCGGGTGAAGATCCTCGGCCACACGGATTACGATTTGATCGCCGAGCCGGCGAAGTGAGTTGCGCGTTTTGGAACTTGCAACTTTCAATCTTCAACCTTCAACTTTCCCGCGACCGATGAATCTGCCCAACAAGCTCACCGTCTCGCGCTTCGTGCTCACCGCGGCGTTTCTGTGGGCCATGTTCTCGCGCTCGGCGGTCAACGACACCCTCGCGTTGATGTTATTTTCCCTGGCGGGCCTCACGGATTTTCTCGACGGCAAGATCGCGCGCGACCGCAAGTTGATCACGAGTTTCGGCACGCTGATGGACCCGCTGGCGGACAAGGTCATGATCTGCTCGGCCTTCATCGCACTGGTCGAGCGGCACATGCGCGCGAAGATGGACGGCGCCCTGCCGGCGGTTTTTCACATCGCCGGCCACGATATTTTCGCCAAGGTGGAAGCGTGGATGGTGGTCATCATCGTCGCGCGCGAACTCGGCATCACCGGACTGCGGCTGCTCGCGGCGTCGAAGAACGTCGTGCTGGCCGCCGAGCGCTACGGCAAACACAAAACCATCTCGCAGATGGCCGCGATCATCGCGTTGCTGGTGATGGACGCTTACAGCGAATGGTGGCCGTGGCTGCGCGACTTCTTCAAACCGTGGACGCCGATGTTCGCGCTGGTGATGCTGTGGTTGACGGTCGTGCTCACCGCCACGTCCGGCGCGCTGTATCTTTGGCGGAATCGCAAGATTTACCTGAGCGACATGTGAGCCGGGGCATTTGAACAGGAGGAAACGGAGGGAACGGAGATTTCCAAAAAAGATTATCGCCGCCGCCGGTTCCTTCGTTTGCTTCTGTTCAATCCACCCGCAGGAATTTCAACGCGGCATCAAAATCCGCCGGCCACGGCGCGGTGAAATTCATTTTCTTCATGCTGCGCGGATGAATGAACGCCAGCTTGTGCGCGTGCAACAGGACGCGGGGCGCTTCGTACTTCGTCAACTCCGCCAGCCGCAGCGTTTGCCGCTGGCCGTAGGTCGTGTCGCCCGCGACCGGAAACCCGAGATGCTGGAAGTGGACGCGGATCTGATGCGTGCGGCCCGTGTGCAGGTGCGCCTCGACGAGCGTGGCTTCGCGCAATCGTTCGAGAACGCGATAGCCGGTGTGCGCGGCGCGGCCGGCGGCGTCATCGCGCACGGCCATGCGTTTGCGATGCGACGAATGCCGCGAGATGGCGGCGCGGATGTTGCCCGACTCGCGCGACAACGCGCCGCAGACGATGGCGAGATAAATTTTTTCCACCGTGCGGCCGGCGAATTGCGTGGAGAGCGCGACGTGGGTCTCGTTGTTCTTGGCCGCGACGAGGCAGCCGCTGGTTTCCTTGTCGAGCCGGTGGACGATGCCGGGTCGCGCCACGCCGCCGATGCCGCTGAGTTCTCCGCGGCAATGATGCAGCAACGCGTTGACGAGCGTGTGTTCTTCGTGGCCGGCGCCGGGATGCACCACGAGGCCGGCGGGCTTGTTCAAGACGAGCAGCGCTTCGTCCTCGAACAGAATATCGAGCGGGATGTCTTCGGGCAGCGCCTCGGCGGGCCGCGCGTCCGGCCATTCGACGGCGACGACTTCGCCGGCGCGCGGCGCGTGCGTGGGCTTGGTGGGCTGGCCGTTGATGGTGATGCAGCCTTCTTCGATGAGCCGCTGAATCGCGCCGCGCGACGCGGCGGGAAATTTACGGCGCAGAAAAGTGTCGAGCCGTTCGCCGGGGAGCGAGCGTTCGACGGTGAAGGTTTCGGCGCGGGCGGGCATGGTCACGCGTGGAGACGTGAAGCCGTCTCACCCTTTCGACGGTTCAACCGTTTCCGCCGGTTTGGAAGCGCGGTCACTTTTCAACGTGAGCAAAAACACCAGGCCGACGCCGGTGCAAATCGCGGCGTCGGCGACGTTGAAGGCGGGGAAGCCGATCTCGTCGCCGCCGCGTTGCTTGAGATAAAAATAAAGGAAGTCAATGACCTCGTGCCGGCTGGGCAGCAGGCGGTCGCAGAGATTGCCGATGATGCCGCCGAAGATCAGTCCGAAGGCGAACTGGCCGAGCAGGGTCTTGGATTCAAAATGCCGTCGGCTGAGGAACAACACGAGCAGCGCGACCAGCCCGACGATGGCGAGGGCGGCGTTGTTGTTGGTAAAGAGACTCCACGCCGCGCCGGTGTTGCGCCAGTGAACGAATTTGAAGAAGCCGTCCACGATGATTTTCTCGTCGTATTTGACCGGGAGAAAATGGAGCACGACGAACTTGGTCAACTGATCCACGACAAACAAGACCGCCGCGATGACCGCGATGCGACGGTTGGGAGTGCGTAGAAAAAAATTGGCCATACGGTTGCGGGCGGTGATTTAAGCGGACTCCCGCCAAAACACAAGCCGCGATGAGCAGTGATGGAGCGTGAACGCAAGCTGGCTCGACTTTGGCGCTGGAAATGGGAAACTCAACCGGTCTCGCAACGAAGACGTCCGGTTCACCGATGAAAGCCAAGCGCAAAGAAAAAACCGCCAGCCGCCAGCAGCGCGACCAGATGCTGAAGCTGGTGGCAAAAGGTTTTTACAACGAGCTCACCAACTACGGCGTGCAGAAGGACGAAATCCTCCGCGTCGCGTCGCACCTGCTCGACAATCTCATGGCGCAGGACCGAAAGCCCGGCCAGGACGTGCGGTACTACAACGAGATCTTCACGCTCGCGACGGTGACGGACGAATGGGCGGCGCGCAGACAACTGGCCGTGCAACACGTCGCCCTCCGCCCGCTGCAACTCGCGCTCATCCCGAAGGTCGTCGAGTGGTTGAAAGCGCCGGGCGTGCGCGAGAGCTTCGTGCCGGCGTTCCCGGAAAAGGAAATGGAGTTGCAGAAATATTTCACGCATCCCACGCGCGAATATTTCGGGGTTTATTTCGAAGACCAGCCCGTGGGGATCGTCGGCGGCGAGAACATTGATCGCGTGGCGGGCAAGGTGGAGATGAAAAAACTCGTCGGCGAATCCGGCCTGCAAGGGAAGGGCATCGGCAAACGCGCCACGTTCGGCTTTCTTTACTACGCGTTCATGATCCTGAACGCGAACAAGGTCTATATCCACTCGCGCGACATCAACATGAGCAACCTCAATCTCAACAGCCGCTTCGGCTTCGAGCTGGAGGGGATTTTTTTCGAGGACCTCAAGGTCGGCGACCAGCGGCAGGATGTCGTGCGCATGGCACTTTTTAGATCGCTCTGGTTGCAGATTTTTTCCGGCCAAGCCTGAGGCGACGGGGCGGTGAATTTTTCCGCCGCGAACCCGGCCAAACACCCCCAAACGAAGCATGGACATCCTTCCCGCCGTCAGCAACAATACCCCTGCGCCCAAGCCGCCAAGTCGGACCAAGCCGAGCAAAACTTTTATGACCAAGAATCCAACCGCCACCCGTCCGGCACCGGACCAGTCCGCCGCCATTGAAACCGATCAGCAACGGTTCGCGCGCATACTGCTGCGCCCCCAATTCAAGCAATTGAAAGCCGTCTTCGACCAGCTCGGCGTCGCGGTCGCGCTGATGCAGGGCGCGATCATCACCACGAACTCGTACCAGATGTTTCTGGGCAAGGTCGGTTATCGCGTCGTGGTGGTGAAACAACTTCACGAGCAGGATTGCTATTCCCGCCTCGGGCCGGCCGGCGGCATCCGCGCCGTGCTGCCGGTTCACGACTCGGCCACCTACAGCACGATGGTCACGCTCGTGAACTTCGACTCCACGCTGACCACCACCGCCAACTCGATTGATTACTACGACCACCAACTGGCCGAATTCAAAATCCAGTTGATGAACCGTTCCGGGAACGTTGGGTGAATTGACGGCGTGGCGGCAAGGATTCCGCCGCCAATGCAATGCGTAAAGCGCCAAGGAAAGTACTTGGTTCTTTTCACCTCCGGGAATCGCTGCTTCAATCGCACTTGAATCCAGCATCACATTGCCATGAACGCATACCTGCTCACTGCGAGTGTCACTCAATCTCAAATCCGACAATCTCAGAGCGGGTACAGGCAACCAGTGAGCTTTCAAAGTTGGGATTCCTTCCCCAGTTTGATCGTTTGCGCTGACCACGCGGACGAAGCTCAAAAGCAGTTTGAAGCCTGGCTGCGTACCACACCAGAAGGAGAAAATCCCGTTCAAACCGAAATCAAGAAGCTCGTCGCCGTACAATTCATGGAGCAACTGTTCACGGAATCGGGCTACGAACCGATTGACTGGGCGCTAATTTCCCAACGCATCGAAACCACACCCCAATCTGACGACGGCGACAACCTTGAACAAGGTTATTGGGCCGATGTCAATCAACTCGTTCGCCCTGAAAAACTCAGCGCTGACATCGAATCACTTCGGCACGATTTGCCGGAGGACATCCGCTCCGGGTTGAACTGGTCGGCGGACAAACAATTTTTTTTCGTTGTGAGTGTTCTCAGCCCGCCCATGCCGCCCGCAGTTGCTGAGGTTGAACCGGAGTCCGAGACAACCAATCCCGACGACTCTTCCGTGGCGGAATTGGACTCTTGGGAAGCCGCGCTTCCTGAAATGGCGGACAAAGAAGTCGCCGCGCTGGTGCAGGCGCGGAATTCCGCCGTAGCTGCGTGGCTTTGGCGCAAATTCGCCGTCGGCACGCAATTCGTCGCCAATGACATTGATATTGATCCTTGGTGCGGGGTGGTTGTGCTTAAAGAAGAACAAGACCAACCACGCGAAGAGTGTTGAATTCTTTGGGCTTCGGGAGCGGAGCGCAACTCTGCGGTTCGCAGCGCGGGGAAAACGGGAGACGTTTGTAAAGGGTGAGAGCGGACTTCCACTGCTTGTGGCCGTTCGCCAGACCTGCGGGCCAAAGTCAAACCGGGTTCAACGTCCGCCCGCGTCCCAGTTTCTCATCCCGATGACCGGCAGCGCAAACGCAAAGGCCTTTTCCCACTCCGGTGTGTCCGCGGCGCGGAAGCACTCGTAAATTTTCTTCCTGGGCCGCGGCTCGCCTTCACGCGGTTGATTGCTGCGCAAACCGAGGAGCAGTCCGCCTTCGTGCGCGTTGTCCACGTGCCGGTGCAGGATGAAGGCGTCAATGCCATCGAGCCGTTCGATTTTTTTGTAGGCGTAACAATAGGCGGCGGCCTGGATGAGTTCGCCGTCCGCGCCCTTGGGTGTATGAAATCCCTGCTCGCTTAAAATGATCCGGCGCGGCTGACCGTGGAAAAGCAGTTCCCGTCGGCACAGGTAGGCGGGCAGCAGTTCGATGTTCTTGAACGTGATGCGCGGCGTGGTGAGGATGTTGGTCGTGGCCGTCTTGTCATTCCAAAAACGCGGCTCGAACAAATCCTCCGGGTAGGGATGGAAAGCGAGCTGCCAGTCGAAGTCGCCGCCCGCCCGCGCTTGCCGGGCGAAGTAATCCACGAACGCGCGCGCCGGAAACGACTGTTTTTCGTCGCCTGCGGCATAACGGATGTTCCAGTGATGTTCGAGCGAGAGATACACCCGCGCCCAGCTTGATTCCTTGCGAATCGCCTTGTGTGCGAGCCGGACGGTGCGGAGGTAATCGTCCGCGAACTCCTTCATGCTGACCCGCCCCGTGTTCGCCCACCACCAGTGCGAGTTGACCTCGTTGCCCATGATGTAACCCACCACCCGGCCGTAGCGTTGGTCCGGCCGCGACCAGCGCTCCGCGCAAAACTCCAGCGTGGCCGCGAGCCAGCGCCGCCCCTCGTCGGTGACCGTGTTGAAATTGCCGAGCCGGTTCGGCGCGTTCGTCGCGCAACGCGGATGAATCAGGATGCGGTCCACTTCCGGATCGCCTGACTGATAGGTGAGCACGATCAGATTCACGACCACGCCCCGGTCCGAGAGCGCCTTGATGCGCTGGTCCATGCCTTCGAGGTTGCCGCGCTGGAAATGATACCGGCGACCGGCGAATTCCCAGCTTGGATCGTTCGTGCCGCCCCGCGGGGCGATGAGGTCGGACAGGTTGAAATTCAGCCCGGCGTGCTTCACGCCCAGCGCGAGCGCGTCATCCACCAGCTCGACCTGCAAACCTTTCTTCGACGCGGCGACGGGATACGGCCCGGCATGACGGGACGAAATGGATTCCGCTGAAACGGACGCGAGGCCGAACGCAAGCGCGCCGCCGATGACCAGAGATGCAAAATTCATTTTGTGACCTTACCCTCCGCCGCCAGCGACACGCACACGATTTCCTTGTCGTTTCGCGCATAGATCGCCTTGTTCGCGAAGGCCGGATGCGACCAGGCCACGAGCCGGCCGGGATCGCGGTTGGTCGGATCAAGCAGGTGGGCGCGACTGATCTCCTGGTATTTCTCCGGCGTGAGTTTCGCGATGATGAGGGCGCCCGTTTCGCTGAACAGGAAACAGTTCCCTGTTGCGGGATGTTTCACGATGAACGCGTTGCCCCAACGCATGGACTGGCCGGTGGTCGGCTCGAACGTTTCCCAGACGCGCTCGCCGGTGGCCGCCTTTAGGCAGCGGAACTGGCCGTAGCTGCACGGGCTGTAAATGTAACCGTTCTCCAGCAACGGCGTGGCCATGACGCTGTGCAAACCGTCCGTGTCCTTCTCGCTCACCTTCTGGCTCTGCCAGACCAGCGACGGTTTGTCGGAGTCAACGCGCAGCATCAACGAGCCGTTGTAAAACGACGTGAGGAAAAGCCGGTCGCCGGATTGTCGCGGACTGGGAATGGTCATGCCAGAGCGCACCGACGGCGTGAGCGGATACGACCAAAAAACTTTACCCGAGTCTGGGTCGAGCGAATTCACCGCTTCCGGGTGCCAGAGGATGAGCTGCCGTTTACCCGCAAACTCGTAGATCATCGGCGGCGCGTAGCCCGGCTCCTTCGCACTGAGCGCGCGCCAGAGTTCCTTGCCCGTGTCCTTGTCGAAGGCCACGGCCACGCTGCCTTCGCCGCCCGCGAGACAGATGAGTTTCTTCCCGTCAATGAGCGGATGACCGGCGAAGCCCCACAGCGGCGTCTTGAGATTGAAATCCTTTTTGAAATCGTGAGACCAAAGCACCGCGCCCTTTTCCGCGTCCAGGCAGACGAGGTTACCCTCGGCCCCGAGCGTGTAAACCTTGCCCTCGTGGACCGCCGGCGTGACGCGCGGTCCCGACCCATAGCTCACCGTGTAGGCGCAATCGTATTCGTGCTGCCAGATAACTTTGCCGTCGGCTTCGTTGAGGCACAGCACGCGTTCGCTGCCGGGAATTTCGCCGCGCGCAAAGGGATTCGTCGGATTGCTCGCGCCCTTTGCAAGCTGCCGGTCCGTGACGTAAACGCGGCCTTTAGCCACCGCCGACCCCGCGTATCCGCCACCCACCGGCACGCGCCAGCGATACTTCAGGCCGTCCGTCGGAAATTTTTCGACAATGCCCGTCTCGCGCCAGACCGCGTCCCGCTGCGGACCGAGCCATTGCGGCCAGTCATCGGCGTGGAGAGCGGCAAGCGCCAGTGAGAGAAATCCGAACACCGGCACGAACCGCCGCCCGCAAAATCGTTGGAAAGTTTTCATGTTTGGTGAGTCAGTGTCAGCGACAGATAAACAGGCGGCGCGGATTCCGTCAAACGGTTCAACTCCGAAGACTTTCAGTGTCGGTCGGGCGCAAGCACTTCACCAAGGGCGCGCGGTTTTGAGGCGCTTTTTCTCGTGCGGCGTTGGAACTTGTCCACCGTCAGGCGGCAACGGCGACGTGACGCGCGTGCGCAATTTCGTCCTTGGCAATCTGCCGAACCTGATTGGCCAGCAGCGTGACGATGGCGATGGTTTTCCCGGCGAGCGTCATGAACTCCACCGTGCAGCCCTTGCCGCCATCGTGGACGAGCACGACCGTGCCGATGTCGTCCCTGGCCAGACCATGCGCCGGTAAGTCGGTCGTCAACACCACGCTGTCGAGTTCCTTGATCATTGCTCAATCCGGGAAGTGCGGTTTCATGCCGTCACAGGTGTTGCGGTGGCAATTTGCGTGGTGAGTTGTTCAACTTCTGCTTGAAGCCGACGCATTTCTTCCAGCGGACTTTCGGCGAGGATGGCAAATTTTTTGGGCTGGCCGGGCAGCAGTTCGCGGCGCAACGCGGCGAGTGCCTCGTTCATGTGCTCCAGTTGCTCCACGGTCTGAGTGAGAATCAATTCTATTTTCATAGGCTCAAGCGCAACATCCCTTTGCTCACACCGGGATTATCCCGCACCCGGCTGAAGAATTCAACGTATGTTTTGCAAAGCTGGCTGTCCTTTTCGGCGATCACAACATCGAAGCCGTAACGCCGCCGCAGCATGGCACGGGAGACGAGCGCGTATTCGGACATGGGCAGATCGCGCTCGAAATTGTGTCCCGGCAACAGCACGGCCACGAGATCAATGTCGTTGGGCGCAAGCTTGGCCGTCACGAAACTGCCATCCACTAGCAACGCCTCAAAAAATCCGCTGCGTTGCATGGCTTGAAACCGGTCATCCAACCGGGCAAACAAACGCGAGCGATGGTCACTCCCGGAAAAGTCCCGAAACGCTCCCGCAGTTCTGCCAGGGTGCAATCCCAGATTCCGGGTGGCAGGAAACCGTCGTTATCGAGCGTTGGGATCGGCATGGCGTTATTTTCTGATCTCCGCCGATTTTCCATGCGCACCCAAGCCTTCGAGTTCCGCAATTTTTTTCACGGCGGGCAGCGCTTTCTTCAGCGAGGCGCGATTGTATTCCACCACGCTCGTACGACGTTGGAATTGATCCACGGTCAAACCGGCGAACGACGCGCCCGCGCCGCCGGTCGGCAGCGTGTGGCTTGGGCCGGCCACGTAATCGCCCAACACCGTCGGCGAATAGTTGCCGAGGAAAATCGCACCCGCCGTCACGATGGCGCGGCTCACGTCGCACGTATTGCGCGTCATCACTTCACAGTGTTCCGGCGCAAGCTGGTTCGTCAACGCCACCGCGTCGTCGAGCGATTTCACCTGAATCAACCAACTGTTGTTGTCGAGCGCGCGTCGGATGAATTCGCGCCGCGCGAGCTTGGGCAGTTGCTTCGCGATTTCTTTTTCGACGGCTTTGAGAATCTTCGCCGAAGTTGTCACGAGCCAGACGCGCTCGTGACCGGAGCCGTGCTCGGCCTGCGCCAGCAGATCCGCGGCGGCGAACTTCGGATTCGCCGTGTCGTCCGCCAGCACCAGCACTTCGCTCGGGCCGGGCAGCAGGTCAATCGCCACGTGGCCGACGAGCAATCGCTTGGCGGTGACGACGTAGGCGTTGCCCGGGCCGAAAACTTTCTGCGCGCGGCGAATAGTCTTCGTGCCGTAAGCCATCGCCGCGATCGCCTGCGCGCCGCCGACGCGGTAAATCTCCGTCGCCCCCGCCGCCCGCGCCGCGAAGAGGAGCGCGGAATTTATTCCGCCGGTTTTATCCGGCGGCGTGCAAACGACGATCTCCTTGCAGCCCGCGACCTTCGCGAGCGTGATGGTCATCAGCGCCGTCGAGACGAGCGGCGCTGTGCCGCCGGGAATGTAAATGCCCACGCGTTGGAATGGATCGAACTTCTCGCCCACCGCCGCGCCGTGCGAATTCATCGTCCACCAATCCTTGCGCCGGGATTTCTTCGCGAAGGTCGCGATGTTCGCCTCGGCTTCAGCCACGGCGGCGCGGAGTGATTCATCGGCTTTGAGCGAGGCAGCCATGAGTTCCGCCTGCGTCACGACGAGTTGTTCGGCGGTGAGCTTTGCGCCATCGAAGCGTTCCGTTAGTTCCAGCACCGCCTCGTCCCCGCGCGCGTGAACATCGTCAAGGATTGCGCGGGTGCGTTGTTCGATGACGGGATCGAACAAGCTGGATGGCGCGGTGACTTCGCGCAGGCGGGCCGCGAAGTCAGCATCGGTGAATCGAATCACTCTCATGCGCACAGGCTAGGGCAAACCGAATGCCGAAGGAAGAGTGAAGAATGATGAAGCGGTGAAACTTTTTCGTTCGCGGGTTGTTAGAGTCTGAAGCGGCCGGTGCCGCCAAATATGAACTCGCCAACGGATTTTGATTCTTCCGCAGGAGCGACACCGAATCGCGGCCCGGACGCGTTTGCTTTGTCCGGCCCGATCCTCGCGAACTTCTTTCGCCGGTTTCTCTCCTGCAATCCCCTTTATCTCGCGAGCGCGGGCTTGCTGCTTTACGGCATCAACCAACTTTCGAGCGACCCGAGCGTGGCTGGCGCCGAACCGGCGCAGATCACGTTCAACTTCGCCGCGCTGTTCCTCTACGAAATCCTGCTGGTGTGGACCGCCATCGTGCTGGCCCGGCGCACCATCTGGTACGACGCGCTGCTGCTGGTCGGACTGGAAAATCTTTTCGTCCTGATTCCATTCAGCCTCGTCAGCCGCGCGGTACAACTCGACGAACCGCTCGGACGAAAATTGTGCGCGGCGGCGGTGTTGCTCGCCGTGTTGAAATTCTGGGCGCTACGACGCTACATTCCGCGCCTGAATCTGCCGCCGCGGCTCCTCGCACTCGGCGCGGTGATCATGGCCGCGAACGTGGCGTTGGCGTTGGGACTGCGGCGCATTTACGACGAGCCGCACGCGGTGAACTCGTGGCTCACGTCCGGGTGGCTTTTCGGTTTGCCATTGTTGATTGCGCTGGGAAATTTTCTGCCGAAGCCCACGCGCGTCACGGCATCGCCGGAGCAGAAGGCTTGGCTGCCGCACGCCGCGCTGGGAATCTGGATCGCGGTGACCGGCTGTCATCTCGGAGGCATGGGTTTCGTTTACAGTTTCAAGTGGACTGCGGTCCTGCTCGCGCCGTCGCTTTGGGTGCTGGCGTGGACGGTGGTCCGGCAATCGGGCGCGCTCGTTTCCGCCGGCGCCCGCCGACAACTCATCATCGCGCCGTTGCTGGTGACGGCGCTCGCGATGGATGATTTGAAACTTTGCTTCACGTTGAACCTGCTGAACGCGGCTGGTTTCGCGTGGGTGTGGTGGCGACACCGGACGCGCACGTTGTTCTGGCTTGGGGCGGTTTCGCTCATTGCAAGTTTGGCGCTATTGCCGATTGAGTGGGCGGCACAGGTCATGCCGCGCTTCGATCGGATCGAGTGGGCGTTCGCCAGCCTCACCGCGGCGGCACTCGGCGCGATCGTCGCCTCGCGAAATCCGAAGTGGACGCTTGCCGGCGGTGGCGTGTGCTTCGTGGCAACGGCAGTCTTGATGAAAAACAACGAAACGTCGTGGCATTGGGCGGCTCAGGTCGGGCTGTTTTTCTGCGTCGCTCACAGCTTGCGGTGGCGCGACGGAGAAATTGCCGGGGCGCGCACCGCGCGATTGTTTCTCTGTGCGGTGTGGGTCGCGCAATCGTTTCTTTGGTCGTTCACCGACGCGAGCGAAGCGCTCCGCGGCGGTTGTCTGTCGGGCGTCGTCGTGCTCGCTTGCTACGCGCTGCATCGCTGGCTGACCGGTGGCTGGCTGACCCGCCTCGTTCCCATTTCGGCGTGCGTGGTGTTGCTCTCGTCGCCGGGCGCGAGTTTTGCGGAACGGATCAAGTCTGCGCCGCCCGGTTACCTCGCAGTGGCGGGAAGTTTTCTGTTGTTCGGCCTGGGAACGATTGCCGCGTTGACGAAACACCGGTGGCATAAGAGCCAGACAAACTGAGCCGCAACGCCGAAACCGGCTTTCATTTTCCGGCAACTCATGGAATTCTTGCTGGCGGCGATGAAAACCAGTTGTGACCAACGATTCAAGATTCGCCCGCACTTCTTCCCGATGATGGCCCGCTGGCTTCCGGTTGGTCTGTGGCTGTTGGCGCTTGCCCATCTTGCGCCCGCGGCGCAGGTGACTACTCCGCCGGCCGAATATCGCGACGATCAAATTCTCTTGCAGCCCAAAGCCGGCATCAACGCCGCGGCGCTGCAAGCGTTTCACTACGTGCAGAAGTCCGCCGTGATCGGAACGTTTGTGAATCTGGGCGGCTTGGAAATCGTACGGTTGCCCGCCGGCGAAACGGTGCCGGGCTTCATCGCGAAGTGCGAGCAGAGCGGATTGGTTGAGTTCGCCGAACCGGATTACCTGATTCACGCTGCGCTCGCACCGAACGATCCGCAATACACCAACGGCACGCTCTGGGGTTTGAACAACACCGGCCAGAGCGGCGGCACGGCGGACGCGGACATTGACGCGCCGGAAGGTTGGGACGTGTTGACTTCGGCCAGCAACATCGTCGTGGCCGTGCTTGATACCGGCATCCGCTTCACGCACGAAGACCTCGCGACGAACATGTGGACGAATCCAAACGACGGCGGCCACGGTTTCAACGCCTTCTCCGGAACGAACAATGCCGGCGACGATCAAGGGCACGGCACGTTGACGGCGGGCGTGCTCGGCGCGGCGGGCAACAATGGCAAAGGTATCGTCGGCGTGGCGTGGCGCGTGCAGATGATGTCCTGCAAATGTCTCGACGCAAACGGCAACGGCAGTGACGCGACGCTGATTGCGTGCATTGACTACGCGCGGACCAACTGCGCGCGCATCATGAACGCCAGTCTCGACAGCGCGGGCTATTCGTCAGCCGTCTCCAATGCCATTTACGCCGCGCGCAACGACGGAATCATTTTTGTGGCGTCGGCGGGCAACAACGCCGCGGACGTGGACGCCGTGCCGCGCTATCCCGCGTGTTACAACATTGATAACATCGTGTCCGTGGCGGCGACCACGCGGACCGACGCCTTGTGGGGTTCTTCCAATTTCGGCGCGACGAACGTGGACCTCGCCGCGCCCGGGCGCGATATCACCTCCACGTTTTTCATCAACGACAGTTTTTATCTCTCGGTTTCGGGAACGTCAGTCGCCGCGCCGCATGTCTCCGGCGCGATGGCGCTGATGCTGGCAAAGTATCCGGCAGAAACGCACCAGCAAATCATCGCGCGCGTGCTCAACGCCACCGATCCGTTGCCGGCGCTGACGGGAAAATGCGTCACCGGCGGGAGAATGAATTTGCGCAAGGCGCTCAGCCCGCCAGTTCAACTCACGCCGCTCGCCGGCAGTCTGCCGTTTCAATTCCGCGTCGCTGCCGGCCCCAACCGCACGTGCATCCTCGAAGTTTCGACAAACCTGACGAGCTGGTCGCCGGCGTTCACCAACACCACGTCGGCGGCGGGTTGGTTCGATTACACGGACGCCGCCTCGACCAATTCGCCCCGCCGATTCTTCCGCGCGATCTCCGCGCTGTGAACGCGTCGGGATTTTTAGCTTTCGTTCCCCGCGCGGGATTTGATATTTGCCGTGATGCAGAACCCAATCATCGCCGCGCTGGATGTGCCGACGGCGGAACTGGCATTGAAGCTGACGCGGGAAGTGGCGCCGGCGGTCGGCGCGTTCAAGATCGGCAGCGAATTGTTCACGAGTGCCGGACCGGACATCGTCAAGCGCGTGCGCGACACGGGCGCGAGTGTTTTTCTCGATCTGAAATTCCACGACATCCCGAACACTGTCGCCAAGGCGGTGGCGTCCGCCGTGCGGCTCGATGTTCAAATGCTCACCATTCACACGTGCGGCGGCGGCGAGATGATGCGCGCGGCCGAGGAGTCCGCGCAGCAGACGGCGTTGCAGTCGGGCCGCAACGCGCCGCTCGTGCTCGGCGTGACGGTGCTTACGAGTCACGACAGCAACACGCTCGATGAAATCGGCTGCGCGGCGAACGTCGGCCATCAGGTGGAGCGGCTGGCACTGCTCGCGGTGCAGTCCGGGCTGCGCGGCTTGGTGTGTTCGCCGCTGGAAATCGCCGACTTGCGCCAACTCTTGCCGGAGAAGATTCAACTCGTGACGCCCGGCATCCGCACGGGCGCGGAAAAATCCGACGACCAGAAGCGCACGCTCACGCCGCGAGAAGCGATGGAAGCCGGTGCGAACTGGCTCGTGATTGGTCGCCCGATTTACGCGGCGGAAAACCCGCGCGCAGCGGCGGAGAAGATTTTGAGTTCGCTCAGTTGAATGTTCGGGAATGGAAAACATCCAACAACCAACATCGAACATCCAATGCACTGGCAGCTTCGTGATGGCGGTTCTCTGGATGTTGGGTGTTCGATGTTCGATGTTGGGTGTTCAATTCAGCCACGTGCGGGGTCGGAGACCGGCGCTCCGTAACAACCATGAAAACACTGACCGTCATCGCCACCTTCACGGCGCGGCCCGGCAAGGAAGCCGAATTGCGCGCCGCGCTCACCGGCCTGCTCGCGCCCACGCGCAACGAGGCCGGCTGCCTCAACTACGATCTCCACGCTTCACCCGAAGACCCGGCGAAGTTTCTCTTCCACGAAAACTGGACGAGCAAGGCGGCGCTCGACGCGCACCTGCAATCGCCGCACGTTAAGGCGCTGCTGCCGCGTGTGGACGAGCTTTGCACGGCGTTCCCCGCGATCACGATTTGGGAAAGGATCGGTTGAGAGGTTTCGATGAAAAAATTTTGCGGAGGCTGGAAAATTTTTCCGCTCGCGCTGTTGCTCGCGGCGGGCTGTGCCACTGGACGAACCGCGTCACATTTCTCCGGAAACGATCTGGCCGGCTGGCGCCAGCCGACCGGTGATTGGAAGGTGGCGCGCTCGGTTTCACTTGATCCGGGCGACGCCACGCAGTTCGTCGTGACACCGGGCGCGGGTATTTTCGTGAACGGCGACCAAGGCAAAGCGTCGCATTTCGTGATGGAGACGGAGTTCGGCGACGCGGAGATTCACGTCGAGTTCTCCATCCCGAAAAATTCCAACTCCGGCGTCTATGTCATGGGCCGATACGAGGTGCAGGTCTATGACAGCTTCGGCGTGGAGCAGGACAAGTATCCGGGCATCGAGTGCGGCGGGATTTATCCGCGCTGGATCAACGAGAAGAATGTCGAGGGCCACTCCCCGCGCGTGAACGCCAGCAAGTCGCCGGGTGAATGGCAGACGTTCGACATCACCTTTCGCGCGCCGCGCTTCGACGCGAGCGGGAAGAAGATCGCGAACGCGAAGTTCGTGAAGGTGGTTCACAACGGGAAAGTCATTCACGCAAACGTCGAGGTGACCGGCCCGACGCGCAGTTCGTTATTTGGCAACGAGAAGGCGGCTGGACCACTCATGTTGCAAGGCGATCACGGGCCGGTGGCGTATCGGAACATCCGGATCAAAACGGCGACGCTCGATTGATCAGATGAGAACTTCGTGGATTAGTTTGCCGGGCGCGGGGCGGCGGGGCGAAACGGCAAAGGCTTCCTTGAATCGAGCCAGCGCGGATTTGGCGTCCGTGTCTTTTGCGGCGTGAATTCGGGCCAACGTTCCGCCGGCTTCCACTCTTTCACCGGGCTTCATCATTTGATCCACACCCAAGTCGTAATGGATGACAGAATCCTTCGTGAGCCGCCCGCCACCGAGATCGCGGATGACTTCACCGATGATGCGCGCATCGCAGCGGGAAACGAAACCTGACTTCGCTGCCTTGAGTTCAACCACCACCGGCGCGGTGTGATCGCAGGCAAGCTTTTGATTGAAGGCGGTGAGGTCAGCGCCTTGCGCGACCATCATCTCGTCCCACTTCCGGCGCGGCGCGCCGGAGTTCAGGCAGACTTCGGCTTGTTGGTGCGCGGCGGCGGGTGATTTTGATTTGCCCGTTTGCAGGAGCAGATGCGCGGCGCAATCGAGGACGAGCCCACGCAAATCTGTCGGGCCTTTGCCATCCAGACACGCCACGCTCTCCTTCACTTCCAGCCAGTTGCCGGCGGCGCGGCCCAGTGGCGTGTTCATGTCCGTCAACATGGCGCGGGTGTTCACACCGCACTGGTTGCCGAGCGTGACCATCGCCTTCGCGAGCTTGCGTGCGTCAGCTTTCGTTTGCATGAATGCCGCACAACCGAACTTCACGTCGAGAATCAATGCGTCGAGACCTTCAGCTAATTTTTTGGAAAGAATCGAAGCGACGATGAGCGGGATGCTCGGGACGGTGCCGGTCACATCGCGCAGGGCGTAAAGTTTTTTGTCGGCGGGCACCATGCGCTCCGTCTGGCCGCAGATGACGCAGCCGACGCTCTGCACAATTTCCGTGATGCGTTCGGTGGGCAGCGTGGTTTGAAAGCCAGGAATGGAATCCAACTTGTCCAGCGTGCCGCCGGTGATGCCGAGGCCGCGCCCGGAAATCATCGGCACGCGGAAGCCGAGGCACGCGAGCAACGGCGCGAGCGGAAGCGAAACCTTGTCGCCTACGCCACCGGTGGAATGTTTGTCCACGAGCGGGCGTTTGTCCTTGGGGAATTTCAGCACGTCGCCGGAATCGCGCATGGCGAGCGTGAGGGCGGTGGTCTCGGTGGTGTTCAGGCCGCGAAAGAAAACGGCCATGAGGAAGGCCGCGAGTTGGTACTCGGGAATTTCCCCCGCCGTGCAAGCGGCGACGATGGCCTGGAGTTGATCAGCGGTGAGAGTGCGCCCGTCGCGCTTGGCTTCGATCAATGAAAGAAAGTTCACGGCGGTTAAAGCTCGGCCACAAATTGTTCGAGCGTTAAACCCGCTTGTTCAATGACGCCTTTGAGCGTGCCGGGCTTGAGCGGTTTGTGTTGGGGAACAACCACGGTGCGGTTGTCTTTGCGAAGGATAAGATGCGAACCAGTCTGACGAAGGGGAATGAAGCCGAGCCGTTTCAACGCGCGAGCCGCCTCGACACCGCTGACATCGCGCGGAAGTTTCACGCAACAGCGAGAATCGGGTCTTTGGAAAAATGCAAACGAATGCGCTTGGGCCGTTGTTTCGGCTCGAAATAACCTCCGACCGCATCAGCGATCATCGCGTCCAACTCCGCAAACGAATCTCCCTGCGTGGTGATGCCGCCACCGCCGCGCGGCGCGTCCCAGCGCGCGACGTAACCGCCGGTTTCCGCGCAAGGCTCGACGTCAAAGGTGATTTCACTCATGGCGGAAAGTTAAGCGCAGAAAGCGGCAAACGTCAATCGGTGCGTGCGCGCACGCGGCGGAACACCCCGCCTGCGTGGCCGAAGCCACTGCGGCGCGGCGAAGGCCCGTGCTTCACCGGGAAATGGACTTTCAGGTTTTGGACTTCGAGCAGTTGCGCGTTCATTGAATCGTGAAAGATTCAAAATGAAGCTCCGTGTGAGCGCAATCTTTATAGCCGCGCGCCTTGACTTTTGTGCGGGCGGGTGGTTCTCATCACCGGCGAAGTAGTGAGGCGTTTTATTCGCGCCATACCTTGAACCGTTGATGCTAATACCGAATCCCCAAAGCAACGCGAACCAAGAATTCTCGCCGGAAACAGTCGTGCGGCGCTACGACGACTGGGCCGCCAGTTACGACGAGGATAGGTTCGAGAACTCCTACGGTCGCTACGTCCATGCACAGGAGGAACGGTTGCTGCGCCGCTGGCTGGCCTCATTTCGCGGTGGCCGCGTACTTAGTTTGGCGTGTGGCACAGGCCGCTTCATGGAGTTCGCCAGTCACGGACTCGACCCGAGCCATGAGATGGCCGCGGTGGCGCGCCGAAAGCATCCGGCCAAAACCATTCTGGTCGGGTGTGCAGAAGATTTGCCGAAACACGGCCTGAGCTTTAACGCCATTTTCTGTCTGCATCTGTTCATGCACCTGACACCCTCTCTCATAGCGCAGATTCTCGAAGTTTGTGCGCAATGCGTGCGGCCTGGCGGCGTTCTCATCTTCGACCTCCCGTCGGCGCGGCGGCGCGCGTTGACTGGCTTCCGACCCGCCGGTTGGCATGCGGGCAATGCGCTGACGCACCCGCAGGTGCAAGGAATGCTCGGCGAGCGCTGGCGCATCCGTCACTGTCGCGGGATTCTTTTCTTCCCAATCCATCGAGTGCCATCTCGACTGCGGACTTGGCTCCGACCGCTGGATGACGCCTTCAGCACTACGCCGCTGAAACATGGAGCCTCCTACCTGATTTACTGCGCCCAACGACTACCGTGAAAGGAACCGTTCTCAAACTGCGTCGGCGTTTGGCTCAAGCGATCCGCGCGACACGCGACTTTGCGTCCGGCACGAAAAAACGAATCGTCAACCCGGCATCTGCCGAACGCGCTGAGGGACAAAAATACCCAGCGCGCATCACGGTCGAACAACCAATTCTCCCCACGGAATCGGTCGCGGCCAAAATCCACAACATTGAATTGGCCCGGCGGCACATCGAAAACCTGCCGATTCCACCCGGCGGCGTGTTCTCAGTCTGGCGTTTGGTGGGTCGCGCAACGTCGGCTGCCGGATTCCAATCTGGTCGTTCCCTGTTGGGCGGCGAGCTGCGGGCTGACTTTGGCGGCGGTCTCTGCCAACTTTCCGGGATCATCTATCACGCGAGTCTTTTGGCTGGCCTGCACATCCTAGAGCGTCATCCGCACTCCCGCGACATTTACGACGACGACGACGCCCGTTATACGCCGCTCGGCGCGGACGCCACCGTGGCCTATGGTTTCAAAGACCTGCGCGTCACGAATTCGCAACGCGTGCCGATTTGCTTTCGCTTCGCACTTACTCCTGACCGTCTAACCTGCTGGATTTGTTCTTCCCAACCGATTCAACCTTGCCGAGTCGAGTTCGCAATCGGACACCGGGAGAGAGGCATCAGTTTGGTCGAAACCAGGCGGCAACGACCTGGTGAAAGCAAAGTCGAGATTCTTGCTGTGTCGAGTTACCGGAAACTCGGGCAGTCTTGAATTGGCCGTTGGCAGCGTTCCTATTTCCAAAACGGACACCGCACCCAGCGTTGCGACTCCACTTCGACCAGTTCGGGAATTGCCTTGGAACATTCCGGCTTGGCAATCGGACAGCGCGGGGCGAAGCGGCAGCCGGGCGGGAAATTGCCGATGCGCGGGACGTTGCCGGGAATCGCCGTGAGCCGTTCCGCGCCGCCGGAAAGTTTTGGCACGCTCGCCATCAGCGCTCGTGTGTAGGGATGCAGCGGGCGGCGCAGCAATTCGCGCGCGGGCGCGAGCTCGACGATCTGCCCGGCATACATCACCGCCACGCGGTCGGCCATGTCGCGCACGATGCCGAGGTTGTGCGTGATGAGCAGGATCGCCATGCCGAGGCGTTGCTTGAGGTCGCGCAGCAAATCCAGAATCTGCGCCTGGATGGTCACGTCGAGCGCGGTGGTCGGCTCGTCGGCCACGAGCAACTTCGGTTCGCTGGCCAACGCCATCGCGATCATCACGCGCTGCTGCATTCCGCCGGACAGCTCGAACGGATAATTCTTGATGCGTGATTCCGGCGCGGGGATGCCGACGAGTTTCAACAGGCGGAGGACTTCGGCGTCGAGGGCTTGGCGTCGGGTCGGAGCGCCGAGCACCGTCTCGGCTCGTTGGTGCGTGCTCTGGGAACTTGCCGAGGCGGTGCTCGGCGCTCCTAAATTTTGCCGGTGCAGTTTCAGCGATTCCTTGATTTGTGCGCCGACGCGGAGAACGGGATTCAACGACGCACCCGGTTCTTGAAACACGTAGCTCACCACGCCGCCGCGGATGTCCTGCAACTCGCGCTGGGACATTTTCAAAACGTCCCGACCATTCAGCCGGATTTCTCCGCCGACATATTTTGCCGGCGGCGTGGGTACAAGCCGAGCGATGGAAAGCGCCGTGACGCTTTTGCCGCAGCCGCTTTCGCCCACGAGGCAGACGGTTTCACCCGCCGCGATGTCCAGCGACACGCCGTCCACCGCGCGCGCGGCGGTGTCGTTGGCGATGAAATCGAGTTTGAGGTCTTTGATCTCGAGCAGCGGCATGGCGGCGAAAAGTGTCAAGGGTTGGGTGTCAGGTGTCACGCGGGAACTGGTCACGCGGCGGGCCGGGCCGCCGTCGAAAATTCCGCGCGTGACTTTTCCGGGTACTCTTGAATATCTTTTGCCCCATGAAAAAAATCCTATTTACGTTCTGTTTGAGTGCGGTGTGCGGTCTTTCGCTCGTGGGCGCGGATGAACCCAAAAAGGAAGCGCCCAAAAAGGAAGACGCCAAAGCGGAGAAAAAGGAGGAGAAAGCCGCGGCCACCTCGCCCGGTTTCGCCGATCCCGCCAAACTTACCGAGAAGGCGCCGGACTCCTTCAAGGCGCAGTTCGACACCACCAAGGGGAAGTTCACCATCACGGTCACCCGTTCGTCCTCACCCAACGGCGCGGACCGTTTCTACAACCTGGTCCGTTCCGGCTACTTCAAGGACGTGGCGTTCTTCCGCGTCGTTCCCGGCTTCATGTGCCAGTTCGGGATTCACGGCGACCCCAAAGTCTCGGCGGCCTGGCGCGGGGCCAATATCAGCGATGAACCGGTCAAAGCCGGCAACGTCCGCGGCGCCGTCACCTTTGCGATGGGCGGTCCGAACTCGCGCACGACGCAATTGTTCATCAACTTTGCCGACAACAGCCGCCTCGACGGCATGGGTTTTCCCTCGTTCGGCAAGGTGAGCGAAGGGATGGACGTGGTGGACAAGATCAACGGCGAGTATGGCGAAAATCCACCTTACGTCCAAGGCCGCCTTCAAGAGGAAGGCAACACCTTCTTGAAAAAACAGTTCCCCAATCTCGACTACATCAAGTCCGCCAGCATCCTCCCTTGAAAATTTTATGAGCGAACTCGCAGTCATCAAAACGTCCGAGGGCGAAATGGTCCTCGAATTCTGGCCCGACGTGGCGCCGATGCACGTGGACAATTTCAAGAAGCTGGCGCTGGAAGGGTTTTACGACGGGACGTGTTTCCACCGCGTGATCAAAGGCTTTATGATCCAGGGCGGCGATCCCAACACGAAGGACGAGGCCAAGAAATCGAGCTGGGGCACGGGCGGGCCGCCGCATCGCGTGAAGGCGGAGTTCAACGAGAAGCCGCACGTCCGCGGCGTGCTCTCGATGGCGCGCTCGAACGATCCGGATTCCGCCGGCTCGCAGTTTTTCATCTGCCACGCCACCGCGAGTTCGCTCGACCGGCAATACACGGCGTTCGGCAAGCTGGTCAAGGGCGACGACGTGCTGGAAAAGATCGCGACCACGCAAACCGTTCCCGGCGACCGGCCGGTGAAGCGCATGAACGTGGAGAGCGTGAAGATTGTGCCGGCGGATTCGGTGAAATAAATTTTACCCCGACGCGACGCGAAGGCGGCGGACGCCTTCGCGTTTTTCTATTGCTCATGGACCTAACGCAACTCGCCGCGCTGCTCGTGGGCCTGGGTTGTCCCGCGGAGAAGTCCGCCGAGATGGCGGCGCAACTCGACAAACGCGCCCGGCAACTCGCCGAAGCGAAAGGCCGCAGTTACGAGGACGCGCTCGGGCACCTGCTCAAGCTCATGCAGCAAGGCTGGGCGGCGAAGGAAAAAGGAGTTTGATTTTACCGGCAACGACCTACGATGGCCGGGACTCCAAACCGCAACGCTCGTTGATCACAAAATGCAAATGATCCAGCCCTGGAAAAAAACCGGTTCGACGCCGCTCGGCGATTTTCGCGTGTTCAAGCTCCGCTCCGACCGCAGCCTTTCGCCGCGCACCGGGAAGGAACACGATTTTTACGTCCTCGAAAGCGCCGACTGGGTGAACGTGGTCGCGCTCACGCCGGAGAACGAGCTCGTGATGATCGAACAATTCCGCCACGGCTCGAACACGGTGGAACTGGAAATTCCCGGCGGCTTGATGGACGCGGGCGAGTCGCCGGTGGAGTCCGCCGTGCGTGAACTGCGCGAGGAGACGGGGTACGAAGGCGAAAACGCGCGGCTGCTGGGAAAGATTTTGCCGAACCCCGCGATCATGAACAACACCTGCTATACGGTACTCATCGAGAACTGCCGGTGCGTTCACCCGCTGGAGTTTGATTCGGGCGAGGATTTGCAGACGCGGCTCGTGGCGGCGGACGAGGCGGTGCAACTGGTTGCGGACGGGAAAATCCAGCACTCGCTCGTGGTCGTGGGGCTTTATTATTTTGATCTCTGGCGGCGCGGGTTGAAGCAGACGGAGACGTGACCGGAGCGCCGAGCACCGCCTCGGCTCGATGCTGGAACTGGATTCCAACTAGCCGAGGCGGTGCTCGGCGCTCCGCACTCAGTGCCGCGCAAAGAATTCCAACGCGGCGGCATTGAACGCCGCCGGGTCTTCGAAATGCAATCCGTGGCCGATGCCCGGGAGGATTTTGCGCTCGGCGTTCGGGATGGCGTTGGCCAGCGCTTTCATCGTGGTACGGAAAAGCGTGGTGGTATGTTCGCCTTCGAGGAGGAGGGTGGGCGCGGCGATGCGCGCGGCCTGTTTGCCGGAGAAGGACAGCCCCGAACTCATGCCGTTGAGCATGGGCTCGAGCGTGTGAACATTTTCAAACATCACCCGGAGCACGTGCTGGGAGAGCCGGGCGTAGTCGTCCTTGCCAATGACGCTCACCAGAAAAGCGGTCAACGCGTCCTCGGGCCGGCCTTTTTTGAGCAGCGGCACCACGTGCATCGTGGCGGCGGCGGTCTGCGCCATCGCGATCGCGCCGATCGGGTTGGTCATCGCCATGCCGAAGAGCGACGGCTCCGCCAGCACCAGACTGCGGACCAGTTCCGGCCGCGTCGCGGCGACCGCGGCGCAAACTGCCGCGCCGTACGAGTGCCCCAACATCCGCACCGGCCCGCCGCCACTGGCCGCGGCCAGCGCCACCAGGTCCGCGGCGTGAACGTCCGGCGTGTACCCCTCGCCCGTGGGCGGCACCGGATTCGGGTGATGCCAGCGCCGGCTGTAATTGATGACGCGGTATTTTTGGGCGAGCGCGGTGGCGACGTTTTCCCACGAACGATAATCACCCACGGCACCGTGGACGAGAATCAACACCTCGCCGGTGCCGCGCTCTTCGCCCGCGAGGGCAGTGCCGTTGACGTTGAAAGTGTGCATCGTGAAAAATTTCCCGTCCCCGATTCGCAAGTTGATCAAAGCAGTAATCGCGCCCGGCGCGCGCCGCCATCATTTTGTGCGGGTGCGCCGCCGAACCTGCTCCTTCTCGGCTTCAAGTTTTGCCTGAAGGGTTTTCCGTTCAAAGGCCAGTTGCTGTTCCATTTCCGCGGCTTTTTCCAACTCGCCGCGCGCGGTGAACTTTCCGATCTCGTCCCGCAGCGCGATCTCACGCCCGGCAATTTTCGCGGCGTAGCCGGATTCGATTTCAGACAGGTCCTTTTTTTGGGCGTCCGAAAGTTTGACGGTGGGAGCGGCTTTATTGAGACGCTCCATGGCCAGTTCGTAGGCAGATTTCATTTTGTTTTCATCAATGCTTTTTCTTCCACGGCATGTCGGGAAATTTTTCCGGGGCTTTGACCGCCGGCGGACTGGGCCGGGCCAGTTCCAGTTCGGGATCGCCGGCGGGCGGGCTGCCGGGCGGCGATTTGTCCTCGCGCCACGACGCGATGCGCGCCTGCAAGCCGTGATGCTCGGCCTTCGTTTTGTCGCCGGCTTTCATGTAGAACAATGAGAGGTTCGTGTGGACGAGTTGTTCCTTGGGCTTGAGTTGTTCGGCCCGGTGTCCTTCGGCGATGGCGGTCGCGAAGTCGCCCTGGCGATAGAACGCCATCCCCAGCGCGAGCTGCGCGTCGAAGTGCGCCGGCTCGGCGGCCAGCACCGCGCGCAACTTCACGATGGCCTGGTCGAATTCGCCATGGCTGAAAGCGAACATCGCGTCGTCGTATTGTTCGGAAAGATTCACAGCGTCCGGAGGGACGCTAACGCAGTTGCCGCCGCGGACGCAAGCGGCGTCGTGTCGCCGGCTGCCGCCTTGGCCTTCGCGCTGTGGACAAACCCGCGCGCGGCGGGCACACTCGGGGCAACCTTCGCGCTCACAGCTCGAGCTGACGATGACGGGCGATAACACCACCAGCACCCGGCGGAAGCGGTTCCTGTTCGTGGACGACGAGCCGGCGTTTCTCGACGCCATCCGCGAATTGTTCTCCGAACTGTCGCGCGGCGCGTGGGAGATCGTCACCGCCGAAAACCACGCGCAGGGCCTGGCCGAGATCCAACGCCAGCGTCCGGACGTGGTCGTGCTCGACATCGGCATGCCGGTGTTGGACGGCATTCAATTTCTCCGCCTGCTCGCGCGCGCGCATCCCGATCTGCAGGTCGTGATGCTCACCGGCAACGCGACCGCGGAGAACCGCGAGACCTGTCTCGAAAACGGCGCGGCGCTCTTCCTGCAAAAGCCCGTGGCGCAGGGGGATTACGCGCAAATCTTCGCCGCGCTCGACGCGCTCGCCGGCGCGCAACCGCAGGAAGGGTTCAAAGGCGTGATGCAACGGGTCGGACTGCACGAGGTTTTGCAGTTCGAATGCCTCGGCCGCCGTTCCTCGATCCTCGAAATTTTCACCGGCAAGGTGCGCGGACGGATTTACATTTGTGACGGCACCATCGTTCATGCCGTTTGCGGCAACCTCCAGGGCGAAGTGGCGCTGTACAGTCTGCTGGCGTTGCGCGGCGGCGAATTCAACCTGCTTCAGTTCACCGAGCCGGCGCAACGCACCATCGAAGGCTCGTGGGAAATGCTGTTGATGGAATCCGCGCGCTTGAGCGACGAAGCCGCGCAACCCGCCGAAAGACGATCGCCCGCGGCCGCGGCGACTTCCGCCGTGCCGGAACATTTGTTCCCGATCCCGTCCGCTCCACCACCCGACGAGAAAACGCCGCCGGCACCGGGCGAGCCGGAGACGACCTGGCAACCGGCGAGCCGCCCAACGATCTCCGCGCCGACCCTGTCCGCAAGTTATGCGAGCGATGCTTCCCACCCGCGCATCACGGAGGTGTTGCTTTGCTCCGGCGCGGGCGAGGTGCTTTACGATTGGGAATGTCGTTCCATTGAACGGCGGATGAATCTGCTGCGGCAGATCGAGGAGCAGGCCGGCCAGTTGAGCAACCTCGCGCCGGTCGGACGCTTCGACCGGCTGGAAATTTACACGGCGGAAGATCGGCTGGTTTGCCAGATTCATCCGCAGCGCCGGCTGCTCGTCCGCCGCGCCGTGAACGGAGGCGCGTCGTCGTGAAGTCCGCGCTGCAAGAACTCATCGGTCGCTGGTTGCCGATGCCTGGCGTCGCCGCGTGGGCCGCGCGCCAGGCCGATGGCGAAGCGGTGTTCGACAGCTACACGGATTGGTTTGCGCCGGCGCAGATCGAACAGACGTTCGGCAGCGTCCTGCTCGCGGCGAAAAGTCTCACGCGCCATCGCATCCAGCCGCTGCGGCTGTGCTGGGTGTTCGATCACGCGCGCATCCATTTCGCGACCCGCAGCGACGGTCACTGCCTCGCGCTCTTCGTGGAGAACCGCCCCGACCTCCCCGCGGACGCCATCACCGGTTTGCTCGAGGAATTCCTCGCGCTGCCGGAGATCTGAGGCGGCGGCATCCGCTGGAATCGCCGATCACTTTTGTAATTCCCACCGCGCCGGCAATCCGGTAATCATCCGCTCGTGAACTCAAAACCATTTCTGATTCTCTCCGTGGTGTTCAACCTCGCGCTCGCCGCCGCGCTCGCGTGGACGGTCAACTCGAAATCGCCCGTGGCCGCCGGTGGCGCGGCGCCCGCCGCCGAGGCGGCGAAGTCCGCGCCGGCGGGAACCAAAATCAAAACTGAAGTCGTGACCAACACCGCCTTTTTGGCCGGCGGCAAGGCGTTCGACTGGCGCATGGTCGAATCCGAGGACTATAAAAAATACATCGCCAACCTTCGCTCCATCGGCTGCCCGGAGGAAACCATCCGCGACATCATCATCGCCGACGTGAACAAACTGTTTGAATCGCGCAAGCGCGCGCAGCGGGCCGCCTCGACCAACCAGTTCAAGTTTTGGAAGGCCGGCAATCCGATGGCCGCGATGATGGACCTCGATCGCATGGAAAAAAACCAGGCGTTGGCGAAGGAGAAGCGCGCGTTGCTCAAAGAATTGCTCGGCATCGAGCCGGAGGAGAAACCCGACATGATGGCCGGCATGAATGACATGTTTTCGACCATGCTGGATTTTCTGCCCGAGGGCAAACAGGCGCAGGTCATGGACGTGTTCATGAAATTTCAGACCAAGATCGCCAAGAGCATGGGCAACGGCCAGCCGGACGCCGAGGACATGAAAAAAATGCAGCAGGTCCAGAAGGACATGGAGGCGGAACTCGCCAGCGTCATGACGCCGAAGGAATTTGAAGATTACCAGTTGCGCATGTCGCAAACCGCGATGGTGATGCGGATGCAAATGGCCGGCTTCAACCCGAGCGAGCAGGAGTTCCGCGACATCTTCAAGCAGAAGAAGGCGTATGACGATGAATTCGGCCTGATGGGCCTGGGCACCCTGACCAAGGAAGAACGCAACAAATCCGCCGCGGCCAAGAAGGAAATGGAAACCCAACTCAAAACCACCATTGGCGACGCGCGCTATGCGGAGTACGAACGCTGGCAGGACCCGGTGTTTGCGCCAATGGACAAAGCGGCCAAGCGCAACGGCTTGACCACGGACGATGCGGTCAAAGTTTATGACATGAAAAAAGTCGCCGAAGATCAGGCGAAGAAAGTGCGTATTGACAAATCGCTCAACCAGGACCAGCGCGCCGCGGCGTTGTCGGGCATCCGCACCGAGACGGAAAACTCCATGCGCACCGTCTTCGGCCCCAAGGCGTACGAATCCTACACCGGCCAGCCGAACAATACCTACTGGCTCAAGAACATCGCTCCCGATCCGAAACCGGCGCCGACCAATCCCTGACGCAGTTTTTCATTTCCCCACCGCGCGTTGTCCATCATCCTCACGTTGCACTATGGGCAAACGCCGTGAAGCGCGTGAACGCGCCGTCCAATTTCTGTTCCAGCACGATCTGAGTCCGCCCGACGACCTCGATCGGGCGCTCAATGAATTCTGGGACACACAACGCGCCGCCGCCATCGCCGAGGACAAGGGCAAGGCCAACTGGGGCCAGCCGGTCGAACTCCCGCCGCCCACCGCCGGGGAAGCCGAGACGCGCCTCTTCGCCGACCCGCTCATCCGCGGCACGCTCCAGCAGCGCGACGCCATTGACGCGCTCTTCATGAAGCACGTCAAAAACTGGGACCTGCACCGCATCGCCGCCGTGGATCGGAACATTTTGCGCCTCGCGATCTACGAAATGGTGCATCGCGAGGACATCCCGCCGGTCGTCAGCATCAACGAAGCGGTGGACATCGCCAAAAAATTCTCCACCAACGACAGCGGCAAATTCGTCAACGGCATCCTCGACAAGATCAAGGGCGAACTGCTGCGACCGGCACGAATTGTGAAATGACCAGACAAGTGTTCAGTATTCAGTCACGGTGACGTCCGACTGAACACCGAACACTGAATACTTCTCATGTTTGCTGACTTACATCTTCACACGCATTTCTCCGACGGCACTTTTTCGCCGGAGGAAATCGTCGCGCGCGCGGAGCGGGCGGGCTTTTCCGCGCTCGCCTTGACGGATCACGACACCGTTGAAGGTTGCGAACGGATGGCGGCGGCCTGCGCCACCGCCAAGATCGAATTCATCACCGGCGCGGAACTCACCGCCGAGCACGCGGACAACGAACTCCACCTCCTCGCCTATTTCGTTGACCCGCATAACTCAAAATTGCTGACCGAACTCGCGCGCTTTCAACTCGTGCGCCAGAACCGCATCCGCGAAATCGTCGCGCGCTTGAACGCCATCAATATCCCGCTCGTCGCCAACGACGTCTTCGCGCTCGCGAATTGCCGCGCCCCCGGCCGGCCGCACGTCGCGCGCGCCATGGTGCAGGCGGAATTGTGCGGCTCGCTCGACGAAGCCTTCGAGCGCTATCTCAAAAAGAACCGCCCCGCTTTTGTGCCGAAGGCGAAGATGTCCGCACTCGAGGCCATCGAATTGATCCATCAAGCCGGCGGCCTCGCCGTCATGGCGCATCCCGGCTTGAACCGCACCGACGAAGTCATCCCCGCCCTCGTGGCCGCCGGGCTGGACGGCATCGAATGTTTTCACACGAAACATTCGACCAAGACGAGCGAGCGTTACCTCATGATCGCCGATCAACATCACCTGCTCGTCACCGGCGGCTCGGATTGCCACGGCAAGAGCAAGGGCAAACCGCTCATCGGCACCATCAAACTGCCGTACACGCACATCGAGAAACTGAAACAAAAAGTCGCGGAACGAAAGCTTTCCACCACGAATGGACACGAATAGACACGAATCAGTGAGACGCGAATTGACGCGAATTAAATTTCCATTCACGCAAATTCGCGCAATTCGCGTCAAAGCCTCTTCCGATCCGTGCTCATCCGTGTTCATCGGGCAAGTGTCATCAGTTGTTGGTCAGGGAAGTGTCATCAGTTCTAGGTCGGGCTGATACAGTTTCGAGCATGAAAAACTCTCTGAAAAGGATCGGCGGGCGATGGTGGCGGCGGTGCGTTGTGGGCAAACTCAACGCGCCGTGGCGCGGCGCTT
>SIBJ01000139.1 GCA_009695195.1 Pedosphaera sp. | reverse complement strand
AAGGAAAGTTCGTTCACGGCAACGAAATCGCCGTAGAGCTTGGTGATGCCCTGAGTTTCGATCATGGGCGCGGACGGTAACAGCGCGGAGAAAACGAGTAAAGCTTGCGCGAAATCGGCAAAGGTACGTTTTCAGCGATGGTAGGCGACGAGGTAACGAGTCGTTCCGGCGAAGCACTCCTGACGTCGTGCCCTACAGCCAAATCTTAATTCTACCCGCAAACCAGCGCTCAACGCGGGCGCGCGGGGGCGTTCGTGAGGGGCAGGCGTTCGCCAGCGTTGCCATTGGCTGGCCGGTAAACGGCGGGCGGAATTCCTTTGAGCGGGTCGCTGGCGCGTTGATGGCTCGCAGCGGAGACGATGAGATAAATCACCGCCGCGAGCGCGAGGACGCCGAGCACGATGGACGCGATGCGCCAGTTCACGCGCGAGAGCTGAAGCATCGCCCAATCGAGAACGCCTTTCGGCTCGCTCGAAAACCGCGGCGGCTCGGCGAATTTTTCCGTCTGGCTCAGTTCCTTTTCCAGCGCGGCCATGACTTCGGGCACGTTGAGCTTGAGCAGCGTCGCGTAGCTGCGCACGAAGCCCTTGATGTAAACGGGCGCGGCGAAGACGTCGAAGTTGCCCTCTTCGAGCGCGCGAAGGTGGTCGGTGCGGATTTTGGTGACGTCCGCGACCTGATGCACCGTGAGCATTTTTGCTTCACGGGCGGTGCGGAGTTGTTCGGCAACGGTGGCCATTGAGGAAATTAAGCGGGAAAAAGTGGAAAGTTCCAAGCTCCAAGTTCCAACATCCAGAGAAACTTCAAACATCAAACACCAAACACCACCCCGCGATCACCGTCATCAAATGTTGAAGATTGGAGCTTGGAGCTTTTCCTCAATACTTCACGCTCACCCACTTCTGGCTGCGTGAACTCGCCAGGATCGCTTCGCAAATCGCCAGTTCATCATGGCCGTCCTTGAACGTGCTGTAGTCCCCGCCCTTGCTCCGGCCGCCGATGTGGGAATAGACGCGCAGCAGGAAATTCTTCAGTCCGTCGGGATACGCCTCGGGATGGCCGCCGGGATAATGCGCGTAGGCGCGGGCGCGTTCGCTCAGGAGCGACGGGTCTTTCATGAGCAACTCGTTCGCCTTCTCGCGATAGCCAAGCCAGAGTTCGTTGGGCCGTTCCTGGTCCCAGACGAGGGATTTTTTCGAGCCGGAGAGTTCGTAGAACAAACGGTTCTTCCGCCCGGCGAAACATTGCGACACGCTGAACGAGCCGTGCGCGCCGTTGTTGAACTGGAACAGCACGCTCGCGAAGTCCTCGGTGTGGATCGGCATCGGCTCGTAATCGGTCGGCTTGAGCAGCTTCCCGGAATACGTCTCGACCTGTTTCTTCGGCTTCATGCGATGCTTGTGAATCGTTTGAAAATCGCCGAGCACCTTCGTGATCTTGAGGCCGGTGATGAACTGGATGCAATCGCACCAGTGCGAGCCGACGTCCGCGACGGCGCGTGATTCGCCGCTGAACTCGGGCACGAGCCGCCAGTTCCAATCCGTGGCGAGGTAAAGCCAGTCCTGCGTGTAGCTGCCGGTGGCGTGGAAAACATCGCCGAGTTTGCCGGACGCGACCTGATCTTTCGCTTCCTGCACGAGCGGATAGTAGCGGTAGTTGAAATCAATCGCGTTCACGACGCCGGACTTGGTGGCCAGCTTGATGAGTTCCTTCGATTGCTTCGTCGTCATCGCGAGCGGCTTCTCGGAAATCACGTGCTTGTCCGCGGCCATGATTTTTTTGCTGATCTCGAAATGAACGTGGTTCGGCGTGCAGTTGTGGACGACTTCGATTTCCTTGTCCGCGAGAAACGCATCCACGCTGCCGTAGGCTTTGGGGATGCCGAGTTGCGCCGCTTTGGTTTTGGCGAGTTCGTCGTTCGCCTCGCAGAGCGCGATCATTTCCACAAACCCGGAGCGCCGCGCCGCTTCGACATGCGCCGGCCCGATGAATCCCGTGCCGATGATTCCTGCTTTGATGGTTTTCATAAATTTGCCCGTGAAACTTCCATTCAAATCCACATGCGCTGCGGATTACGTTCTGTGGAGAGTACGAAAAAAAAATTCACGAATGCAATGTTTCCTGAAATCTGGGATTCGTCATCCTCCGATCTTATCGTCTGCTGAAATCAATCGTCACTCCATCGAAATTCGTCGTTGCCGGCAGTGGTGAGCTTGCTTGTTTGTAAACGATCTCCACCAGCAGATTGCTGGCTGAAATCCATCGCACGTTCACACCTTCGCCCGCATCGCCCGCGAAAACGTTTCCATGATCCCCGATGTTCTTTCCGGCGTGATGCACAGAAACCTGTGGAAAGTGGCCGGTGGTGCAATGACAGGTCATTTCAAACGCTGTTGCGATATGCCGACCATCGGGCGATGGAAACTCCGATTTGGAGACCATCTCCCAATCCACTTTGTTTGAACAGCCCGCCAAAGTAACGGCTACAACCACCAACATTCGCCATGCAGTCTGGTTCTTCACTTGATATTCGCCACCTTCACCCAGCCCTTGGCCTTCTTGGAAGCCACCACCGACTCCAGCACGGCGACGCACTTCGCGCCGTCAAGGAAATCCGCGTGAACGTCCGTGCCGGTGGCGACGCCGTTGATGAAATCGCTGACGGTGTGGATGAACGTGTGCTCGTAGCCGATGACGTGGCCCGGCGGCCACCACGCGCCGAAATATGGATGGCTGCCCTCGGTGCAAAGAATCGTCTTGAAACCGGGCTTGTCCGGCGCGTCGTTGCGATTGCAATATTGCAACTCATTCATGCGCTCGAAGCAAAAGCTGAGGCTGCCTTCGCTGCCGTTGATCTCGAAATAATTGTAATTCTTGTGGCCGGGCGCGAGGCGTGTGGCTTCGATGGTGGCGTAGGCGCCGGGCGCGGCATTTTTTCCGGGCGCGAACTTCGCGAGAAACGCCGTCGCGTCATCCACGGTGACTTTCTCCGTCCCTTTGCCGGTCGTGGCCGTCAAGCCGATGGCCTGCCCTTCCTTCGGCCGTTCGGCGATGAAAGTTTCCTGCAAGCCGACCGTCTCCGCGATGTCGCCGACGAGGAAGCGCGCGGTGTCAATCAAGTGCGCGTTCAAATCGCCGTGCGAACCGGAGCCCGCGGTTTCTTTGCGCAGCCGCCAGTTCATCGGGAATTTCGGATCGCTGATCCAGTCCTGGAGATACGTGCCGCGGAAATGACGGAGCTGTCCGAGCTGGCCGGAGTCAATCATCTGCTTCGCGTACGCGATGGCCGGCACGCGGCGGTAATTGAACACGACCGTGTTCCGCACGCGGAACTTGCGGACGGCGGCGAGCATCTTTTCCGCATTGGCGCTGTCGAGCGCGAGCGGCTTCTCACAGAGGATGTGTTTGCCCGCTCTGGCCGCCGCGAGCGCGATCTCCGTGTGCGAGGCGTTCGAGGTGCAGATGTCCACGATGTCAATCAGCGGCGACTCAACGACCTCGCGCCAGTCGGTGCCGGCGTATTGCCAGCCAAGTTGCGCGCGCGCGGCTTCCACGTGCGCGCGGTCGCGCCCGCAGATCGTGTGCATTTCCACGCGGGCCTTGAGCGGAAAGAAATGGGAAACCTGACGCCAGGCATTGGAATGTGCCCTGCCCATGAAACCGTAGCCGATCATTCCGACGCGAAGTGTTTTGGCCATAATCAAGTAGTGGTTGAATTGATTGCGCCCGCCTTTATAGTGGCGACGAAATTTCAAGTCAACGGATGACTTGTTCAGGCTCTCTCTCGATCTTAGTCGTAATCTTAATCCGGGCCATGGATTAAGATTAAGAGGAAGATTACGATTAAGAACGAGCCGCAAAATATGCCCTTTACCACCGCTGAAATCGCCCAGGCCCTGCAAGGGGAAGTCGTTGGCGACGTGCAGGTTTTGTTGAATGGCTTCGCGCCGGCGGACCGCGCCAAACCCGGCGACCTGACCTTCGCCGAAAACGACGAATACTTCGCTTTGGCCGAGAAAAGCGCCGCCTCGGCCATCATCGTCAACGGCAAACACTCCTCCAAAACCAAAGTGCTCATCCGCGTCGAGAACGCGCGCGTGGCCTTTGCCAAGGCGCTGGCGCTTTTCTTTCCGGAACCCGTTTTGCCGGCGGGCATCCACGCCACAGCCGTGATCGCGAAGTCAGCGCACGTGGACCCGTCGGCGCATATCGGACCGCGTTGCGTCGTCGGCGAACGCGCGCGGATCGGCGCGGGCGCGGTGTTGCAAGCGGGAGATTTTGTCGGCGACGACTGTAAAATCGGCGCCGGCACAGTGCTGTTTCCGAATGTGACGTTGTGTCCGCGCACCGAACTCGGCCAGCGCGTACGCGTCCATTCGGGCACGGTGATCGGCTCCGATGGCTTCGGTTACGTGCTGGACGCCGGCGCGCATCGCAAAGTGCCACAGGTCGGGAACGTCCTCATCGGCGACGACGTGGAGATCGGCGCGTGCGTGACGATTGATCGCGGCGCGGTCGGCCCGACGGTGATCGGCCAAGGCACGAAGATTGATAACCTCGTGCAAGTCGCGCACAACGTTCACATTGGCGAACACTGTCTGCTCATCGCTCAAGCGGGCATCGCCGGCAGCACGAAGCTCGGCAATTTCGTGGTCATCGCCGGACAAGCCGGGATTGCGGGCCATCTGAACATTGGCGACCGGGTGACCGTGGTGGCGCAGTCGGGGGTGATGCACAACATTCCACCCGGCGAAAAATGGTTCGGCACGCCCGCGCAACCGGACAAGGAAACCAAACGGCAGACCGTCGCGTTGCGTCTGTTGCCGGCGTTGCTCAAGCGCGTCGCCGAGTTGGAAAAAAAGGCGGGCAAAGGCCGGTGACTTTTTTCCGCGTCGGCGGTGTGGGTGTGCGCGTTCGTAACCCGGCATGGTAATTGCACGTCGTCCGTGGGGCGCGAAAACGCTGGCTGTCAGGATGCGTTCGCGCGTCAATTTCGCGCAAAGCGCGTGAGAATTTTCCAAGCCGAGCCATGAACCGAACCGCTCAACCTGAAGCCTCTTGGCAATCGCATAGGGTCAAATCGTGCTTGCGGCGCGGTTCGATACTGTGGGAACAATAACCTGAAAGCAGAGCCATGAAAAAACTTCTCGCGACGGTTGCGGTGCTCGCCTGCGGAATCCCCGCCTTTTCGCAAGGCAACATCACTTGCGGAAACGATTTCGGGAGCGCCGTCTTCCGCGCGCCGATTTTCGGCCCGGTCCCGGCCAACCCCCTTCTATCCATCGTGGGACAGGGCAGTGGCTTCAGTCCACTGGCTCCGACGCAGATCTTGTTCAATCCAACTGGCGCAACATCATACGCCGATGCCCCATTGTTGAGTGGAACGAATTACACGCTGGCACTTTTTGCCGGGCCGACAAACGTCACCGATCCAAGCCTCCTCGCCGCCATCGGATATTTCAGTTTTCGCACTGGCGCGCCGTCCGGATTCGTTTTCTTCCAGACCCTCACCATCACGAATGTCCCGCCGGGACAACCGGCCAAGGTTCAGGCTCGCGCATGGGACAACCGAAACGGCACTCTCACGAACTGGCCGGACGCATACACAGCTTGGCTCGGCGGGCGAACGGCCGCGGGCACCGGACAAATGGTTCTTACGGCGCCACTCGGAGGGGTGGATTTCAATGGGCAACCTTTTATTCCTCCCAATTCAACCGGCTGGACCTCGTTCAACATCTACTACGCCGCCAGTAATCCGCCGCCGCCGTATCTCCTCGCCGGCCCGATCACGAATTCCGCGAACGGCCACTGGTATTATTTGCTTGGGCCAACCAACTGGCCCGCTGCCGAACAAATCGCCGTGAGCCTCGGCGGTCATCTCGCCACGATCAACAACGCGGCGGAAAACAATTGGGTCTTCACCAACTTCAGCACCTTCGGCGGCGTCGAGCGCACGCTCTGGCTCGGCTTCAACGATGCCGGCCAGGAAAACATCTGGTTCTGGGTCGGCGGCGCGCCCGCGACCTACATCAACTGGGCACCGGGCGAACCCAACAACGGCGGCGGCTTTTTCCCCGACGAAGATCAGGCGCTGATGTGGCATCCGAGTTCCGGCTATCCGCTGGGCAGTTGGGCCGATGCGCCGGATTATCAACTTTACTCCGCCGTCGTCGAAGTCAGCGCGCCCGAACCGATCGTCCTCAACGGCCCGATCACCAATTCGATCAACGGCCACTGGTATTATCTCCTCAACTACACCAACTGGCCCGGAGCCGAACAGATCGCCGTCAGTCTCGGCGGCCACCTCGCCACCATCAACGACGCGGCGGAGAACAACTGGATCTTCACCAACTTCAGCGCGTTCGGCGGCATCGAACGCACGCTGTGGATCGGCCTCAATGATTCCGCGTCCGAGGGAACGTGGGTTTGGGTCAGCGGCCAACCCGTCACCTTCTTGAACTGGTCGCCCATCGAACCCAACAGCGGCGGCGGCGTTTTCCCGGACGAAGACCACGCGATCATCTGGCATCCGAGTTCCGGTTTTCCGCCCGGCTCCTGGAACGACGCGCCGTCCAATCAAATGCAATACGCCGTCGTCGAAGTCGCCGGTCCGCCCGTCCTCGCGCCGGTCATCACTTCGCAGCCGACGAATCTCACCGTCTATGTTGGCGGCAGCGCCACCTTCCGTGTCACCGCCACCGGCGACGCGCCGCTCGCCTACCAATGGCGCTTCAACGGCACCAACCTCGCCGGTCGCCCCACGAGTACACTCACCGTGACCGCCGTTCAATTCAGCCAGGCCGGCCCTTACTCCGTCATCGTCACCAACGCCGGCGGTTCGATCACCAGTTCGCCCGCGATCCTCACGGTCAATCCGCTCCCGCCGTGCGCCAACGTCTTCAGCAACCTCGTCAGTTGGTGGCGCGCAGAGAACGACACGACGGACAACTGGGATTCCAACAACGGCTCGACCAGCGCCAAGTTCGCCGCCGGCAAGATAGGCCAAGCGTTCAGTTTCCCGCAAATCACGGTCGCGGATTCGCCCTCGTTGCACTTCAGCGACGCGCTCACCATTGAATTGTGGGTGAAGCCCGCGACGACTTCGACGCCCCTCGCAACCCTCGTCTCCAAGTTCGATGCAGCGCAATTCACTCCCAACCCCACAAACAGCAGTTTTTACCTTGGGCTTTATTACGGCCACCCGCTCTTCCAAGTTTCCACAAACGGCTCGCCATTGCGGCAAGGCGAAATCACCGCCACGCAAGCATTGCCGACCAATCAATGGAGCCACATCGCGGCCACGTACAACGGGCAGACCCTGCGGCTCTTTGTTAACGGCCAGTTCGCCGGGGAGGATCGCGGCCACCCGGGGCGTATCTTCGATGGCAATTCCCCGTTGAGCATTGGCGCTTCGTTGGTCTCGGGACAATTCGTGCAATCGCTCTCCGGCCTTCTTGACGAAGTAAGTCTCTACAACCGTGCGCTCCCGCAGACCGAGATTCAGGCAATTTACAACAGCGACATCACCGGCAAATGCCTCCAGCCGCCAATGATTCTGGTCCAGCCGCAGGAGCAGACTGTCCCTTTGGGCGAGGATGTGAAATTCACCGTCACCGTCGTCGGCAACAAGCCGTTGAAGTATCAATGGTATTTCAACGGGAACATCCTTATCGCCGGCGCGACCAATTCCGCGCTCGTGCTAGAAAAAGTGACAACCAATCGGGCTGGACTCTACATTGCCGCCATCACCAACGCGGTCGGCTTCACCTTCAGCGCGCGCCCGGAACTCAAAGTTCTTCTTCCCGCCCCAACTTGCACACCCCCGCCCGCTGGCCTCATCAGTTGGTGGCCTGGGGATGGCTTGGGCGCCGACGCGATGAGCACGAATAACATCACCACGCTCACTTCCGTTTCGTTTGTCACCGGCAAAGTGGACCGCGCCTTCAGCTTCAACGGCGTGACCAGTTTCGCACAGGCGCAGAGTTCGCCTTCGCTCAACTTCGGCAGCAACACCGACTTCTCCATCGAAGCCTGGATCAAGGCCGGCGCGAGCAACACCGCCAATCCCAACGTGCCCATCCTGGAGAAGCGCTCCTCCCTCTCTGGCGTCACCGGCGTCGGCTATTCGCTCTCATTGTATCAAGGCCGGCTCGCGTTCTGGCTGGCCACGCCCACGAGTAATTCCCAATCCACGACCAACGCCTCCGTGTTCATTTCGGGCGGCCCGGATTTGCGCGATGCCATGTTCCATCACGTCGCCGTCACCCTCACGCGCGGCGATACCAACGGCGGCAAACTTTACGTGGACGGTCAGGTTGCTTTGACGTTCGATCCGACGCCGCGCCGCGCCAGCCTTTCCAACGCCAGCCCGGAATGGCGCTTAGTTAAGGGCATGTGTCGTTGATTTTTTCTGGGTGGCTTCGGCAATGATTTCCTGCCGGGGGCGCATCAACAAGGGAAAGTTTTTCGGCCTCCGTTTCCTCATGCGCGGTTCGGATCGCTCAGGGCGTTCCAGCA